>CAZBNQ010000272.1:0-4851 GCA_964493035.1 uncultured Hyphomicrobiales bacterium
ATTATTAGGATTGAGTAGCAATGCCTTTTTGAAGTATAAATAAGCTTCTTCATTTTTTTCTAGTTTGAAGCAAATCAAACCCATGACAAAGGCTATATCAAACAACTTGTCATTATTTATAAATACTTTTTCAAATTCTGATTTTTGCTTGATTAAAGTATCTGTATCAACATTTAAATTGAGATGCTTTCTCAAATTTAAGATTGAATTTATTTGATTATTCAATTTAACAGCAATCTCATTACCTTTTAGCTGCTCAATCAGGCTACGAGCTGAATCAATATCACCTGAATTAATCAAGCAAAGAGCTTTTAGAGCAATTTGTTCGGTATTAGGTTTTGAAATTTTATCGAAAAATTTCAATGCATTGAAATAATCACCAAAGTTGTAGAGTCCTTTAGCAATTTCATAGATTGCTTGATTTTTCTTGATAGAATTTTCGTTAGTGTAATCACCAAAAATAGTATTGAGCGAGTGATTATGCAGAATTTTTCTTATAGTCAGAGACTCAAACGATCTATCAGCAAAATAAGGATTTGAAATATTGTCTGAGTGGCGACGATACCTATAAACAACTTTATTCAATTTAAAGAATCTTGCGATTGGGGCAAGTCTAGTCCATAATTCATTGTCTTCAGCAGTTTTATAATTTTCGTCGAAACCATTAATTTTTCTCAGAAGAGAAGTTCTAATCAATGAACCACCGAAAGTAATACCAGAGCCATTAATGATATTTCTCAAAATATATTTTGAATTATCTGTATAGTCATTTGCTTTGAAATACATCTGAATATTGCCAGTAATAGAATCGAAAGCTTCTAAATCGGCATAAATGACATCAATAGCTCTATTCTCGTTTAATACTTTG
This sequence comes from uncultured Hyphomicrobiales bacterium, assembly GCA_964493035.1. Taxonomy (GTDB): domain Bacteria; phylum Bacteroidota; class Ignavibacteria; order Kapaibacteriales; family UBA2268; genus JAUQWR01. The sequence goes on from CAZBNQ010000272.1 coordinate 869, forward strand.
ATATAATCTTCGAGCAAAGTTTCAAGAATAAGATCATCATCATCCACCCAGAGTATATATTCGCCCTGAGCTTGGTTGATTAATAAATTTCGTGATTTGGCAATACCCGATTTTGTATTTTTAATATACTTTATGAAGTCGTAGGAATAACTATTTACCAATTGCTCAGTATTATCAGTTGAGCCATCATCAACAATAATAATTTCAAAATTTTTATAAGTTTGAGCCAAAATACTATTGAGAGTTTGAGAAATTAAATGAGCTCTATTGAAAGTAGGAATACAAATCGAAATTAAGGGCTGGTAGTTGTAAGAATATTCGAAATTCGAAGAATCTTTAGCCAATTGTTGTTTAAGCGAAGCAATAGCTTTTGCTACATCAGGAATTTCTTTGATACTAATACTTTTTTCAAAATACTTTAAAGTTCTGATTTTATCGCCAAAATGGAAAAATTTCTGAGCGCATCCGGCATAGAAAAGTGCCAAAGCAAGTTCTTTATCGGGATGAAGCATTAGTTGTGGCATCAGTTCTTCGGGTTCAGTCATTTCAATCATCTGCTCGAAAAGTCTGCATGTAAATGAATTATCACGATTAGCCACATTAATTCCACTAATATTAGAATCATGTTGGCGATAGTGATAAAGCACATTGTCAATATACTTCAATTGATAATTGCCGGAATAAATAAATCTGAGGCAAAATTCAAAATCATGAGCTCTTTTAAATTCAATATTGTAATTACCTATTTGGCTATAGACTGATTTCCTAATCATAGTACTACCAAGCCAAAAATGCTCTCCTTTTTCGAAAACATCAGCTAATAATTTTCTGGAATTTAAGTGCCAATCAGGAAATTCATGAATAGCAACAGTTGATTTTGAAATATTATCAAAACTTCTTACCTTAGAATAAAATAATGAACAATCAGGGAAATTGGCAGCAGTATTGACATAGAATAAAATAGCTTCAGAATCTAAGTAGTCATCGCTATCGAGCCAGAAAATCCATTCACCTTCGGCTTTAGATATAGCAAAATTTCTGCTGTCAGGAGCATTTGTATGCTCTTTATAATAATATTTTATCCTATGATCATTATATGATTTAATGATTTCTGCGGAATTATCAGTAGATCCATCATCAACGATGATAATTTCAAAATTGGAATAAGTTTGGGCAAGAGCAGAATCCAATGCCTCTCGAATATAATTTGCATGATTATGAAGTGGTATGCAAATCGAGACAAGCGGGCAATAGCTCGTTTGTGCTGTGAGCGATGATTTTTGGATTTTTGTCTCTAATTCTTCGATTAGATTATCTATTAAACTCTTTATATCCATAACGATTAACTTATTTCCCTAAATGGTTTTGCTCAATATTTAATTTAATATTGTAAGAAAAAATTTCGTTTCTATCCTGGTAGCATGGTATAGTTCCAGAATATTTTTTTGGCAGGTAAATACCACAAATATTAGTATCCACCAAGTGTATTCTCGATAGCATATCAGGACTTAGTGCATCGATTACAGCATTGATTGTATTGGGCAATGCTTTGTTATAAATATTTTTAAAATCGTGCCAAACGACAATACAATGCTCAGGATCTATTATATTAAATACTTTTTCAGTATCATTTCTTACACCTTCGTAACTATGATCGCCATCAATAAATACTAAATCGAAATTTGTATTTAAAGTACTGAAATCAAATGTTTTTGTATCAGCAAAAATTGATTTGATATTATTCTTTTTCTCAGAAAAATAGTAGCAAAAATTTTCTTTATTCAAATTTGTTTCAATATATTCTACATTTCTAGGGTCATTTTTTTCGAGCGAAATGGAAATGCAATTTTCAGCAACATCGGCTAAGTTTGATATGCTTTCGCCAAACCATGCACCTATTTCTAAATAGTTTTTAACATTAAACTTGATAGCTAAAGCTTTAAGAAAAGCATAATCGAGGACGCCGGAGCTTCCGGTAAGCATTGATAAATTATTTACTTCTAAATTATGCCCCAAATCATAAAGAAATCTGCCTAAACAAATCACTTTAAAAGCCTCGCCTTGAAGAGCACGATCTGCATTTAATATATTATTATGCTCGTAAATTCTTTTCAAAATAAATTTAAAGATCTCTGTGATAGTCGGAAGATCATCAAAAGCAAAAGAAAGTTTCAGCTCCCTAAGTGCAGATCCAAAATCTTGTTTTTGAATATATGCTATTGCATTGACGGCATGCATCAAATTATCATCACAACTTTCGGTTTGCATCAACGCTTGATTTGGTTTGTGTTGTCTTACAAATTCAAGCGCAATCATAAGTAATTCTTTATTTTCCGAGCTAATCATATTCATTTATTGATCGATCATAAATTATTATTAATAATATCGCATATTTTTTTGATATTTTCAAACTCAAGATTAGGATATATAGGCAGAAGTAAAATTTTTTCCGAAATATCTTTAGCAATTGGGCATTTGTAATCAATTGATTTATAGTTGTCAAATTCATTGACAATAGGATAGAAATATTTTCTGGCATTAAAACCTGAATCGAATAAAATTTTATGAATTGTTTCCCTTTTCTCGAATGAATCAAGCAAAATTGGGAAATAGATATAATTGTATTCAGCAATTTCATCACTTAATTTTTGAAATTTTATATTTGGATTCAAGTGTTCACGATAATAACAATCAGCAGTTTTTCTTTCTGCAATCCAATAGTCGATAAGTTCAATATTCAAAAGTCCCATAGCTGCCTGAAATTCATTCATTTTAGCATTTATGCCATTATCAATAACCATTGAGTGGCTTGGCTCAAATCCAAAAGTACGAAATCTATTTGCTCTGATATGAAAATCCTTGTTTGGGCAGATTATAGCGCCACCTTCAATTGTATGAAATACTTTTGTAGCGTGAAAACTAAGAGTAGAAGCATCGCCTTCGAGTAATATATTCTTTGATTTATATTTTATACCAAAAGAATGTGCAGCATCATATATAATTCTTAGATTATACTTTTTTGCTATTTTTTCAATTTCTTCTGTAGAGCATGGATTTCCAAACACATGAATAGCGAGTATTGCACGAGTTTTATCTGTGATTGCAAGTTCAATATTTTCAGGATTTATATTGAAACTAAAAGGATCGATATCTACGAATACAGGTTTATACTTTTGCCAAACAATTGATGAAGAGCTGGCAACAAAAGTAAATGGACTTGTAATAATTTCGTCGCCTGGCTCGAAATCAAATAATTCTAAAGCTAAATTTAAGGCTAAAGTACCATTAGAAACGATAGAAATATGCTCTAAGTCGAGATATTTAGAAATTTTACTTTCGAGCTCACGAAGATAATCGCCATTATTAGTAAGCATTCTGGAGTCCCAAATGGGTTTAATTAATTTGCAGTACTCCTCAAAATCGGGCATAGATGTTTTAGTAACGTTAATCATTCCTAGCCTCCAGATCGATAAAAACAGAATTCCAGATTTTTGCAGAAGTTTTTTCTCTGAAATTGCTCCTCATAATAGCACTATTGAGCATTAAATCTAGCTCGTCCATAAAAAGAAACTCTTCAAAGCACAAATCAGAAATATCATCAGTAGCATAAACTTTAGCGCCTGCAGATTTGAAAAATCTGAAAGAGCTGGTATCTCTTCTGAGAAATACTTTTTTGCCGGCATACATCAATGCATTCATATTGCCAATGGCTTGCTGCCTATACTGATTCATTATTCCTATATCAATAGAATGAATCAATTTTGCATAATCTGCCGGGGGCATATAATCGAAAATTGGATAGAACTTGTCGGCAAAAATCTCTTTTCCTTTTTGAGCAGCTTTTTTGCCATATTCCATGTCGCCATAAGAAAGTGGGCAAATTATCCTAATTGGATAATCTTTGAATTTGCTTAAAATATTGAAAAGCTCAATATGGTTATTGGATGTAGCAGCCGAATTGCCAGCCAAAATAGAAATATAAG
>CAZBNQ010000273.1:0-4788 GCA_964493035.1 uncultured Hyphomicrobiales bacterium
AATGGCTGGCATCTTCACCACTCACATATTGAAGAACATCATCAAGAAGATGAAAGTGCAGATGAAATAAAAGAAGATCCTTTAAAGCCGGGTCTTACAGATTATGCTGAATAGCTGACCAACTTATAATTAAAATACCCCAAAATAATTTGATTTCTTTTGGGGTATTTTTTTATTTTCACTTTATAAACTTAATAAGTTATTTCTCTGCTTTAGCTGTTATACTCAATATTTCAGCACCAGATTCTTTGAATTGATTTAATTCTTCTTCACTTAGATAATTGCTTAGAATATTATCAGGAATATTTATAATCTTGGATTTTGGAACTGAAATATTTTTAAATCCGCTTTCAACAATAATGTTTATATATTCATCATATTGGAGAGCACCAGCAACACATCCGGTATACATTGCAGCCATTTTGTTTATTTTCTATAATTGATTGCAGTAATAATAGATTCATTAATTAAATCATATAATTCAGCTGATAATAGATTATATTGAGATTGAATATCATCTGAATCAAAGAATCCAATATCATTCCAGGAGCCCATCCCGCCGAATACATTTGATTGGGAAGCTGCAGCTAATAATTGCAAAGCCTCTAATGATAGTGAATTGGGTGCAATTATTTTATTTGAATAATCAGCCGAAGGATTAGGATCATCAAGCAATTGGACTGCTGAATCAAAAGTTTTACACCATACATCAAGATTTTTTACATTCGAGGCAAATTGGCTGATTTCTATCAATTTATTTCTAAGTTTGTCTCTATATTCTTCCAATTTATCTTCGTGCTTCAATCTTACTGATTTTTTTACTACTAAACCGTAGGTTACTTCCCAAATTCTTCCAGAATTATCATCATTTGAATTCCAACGAGAAACCCAAATATCAGAATGTTTTTCATAAATTGCTTCGATAAAAAAGCTTTGCCCTCCACCAACAAAAGAAGCTGTTCGGTGGTCTGCAGATTCAGCCATGAAATTTTTAAATAATTTGAGTTCAATACATCCGGAAGATTTAAGGTAATCAAACCATTTATCAGGCGAATCAGCAAGTTCTACTTCTCTATAAAAAAAGAATAATTTAGGTTTGATTTGTATAAAATTGACAAATTTTGAGCTCTTGAAAGTTTCAAATTCGGAGAAATTTGGAATTGGTTTTTGATTACTATTATAAAATGTGATTAGACTAATCATCTGAGCTAATTGCCCGGTCATATTGTGCTCCAAAATTTGTGATTATATTATGATACAAATTAATTAAAATTCTATTTAATTAAATAAAAAAATGGCTTTGACAATCCAAAGATTTGAAAATCAAAGCCATAAAAGAAACAAATTATCTCATTATAGTCATGCTTTTAGCGACAGATTTATATTCAGTCGTAAGTCTATATTCATAATTGCCTATATTCAGTTCTCTAGTACGTAGAATAATTTCCCATTCACCTTTGTTATAAATAACATCGTTTATAACATTTTTTACTAATCCGCCTTTCATATCATATACTTCTATACGCACAGAAGTTTGAGTCGGAATATAAAATTTTATATTAGTATATTCATCGGCGGGATTAGGATAGTTTTGATATAGGACAAGGTTGGTAGCGCTCGAATCATCATTAACTGAATTAATACCACCGTCCCAGCCGGCAATTCGAGCAGCCATCCACCAGAAAGCATTACCTTTATTTAAGCAATTCAAGCATTTAGAGTGTGCGCAGCCACCATATTGATCACAATCAATATTGAATTCCGGATGTGCAGCTATCCATTCGTCTGCCCAATTCTTCTTTACGTTGTTTTCGCGGTAGTCGCAGTTATCATTAGCACTAAGTTCGAGAAAAGATTTGCCTTCTGGATTATAAGATTCGATATCTGCAAAATCGAAGAGAATTTTTCCATTATTCTTGCAGTAATCTCTAATTTGTTTGTTGCGTTGATTTAGATTGCCATTTACCCCGCTACCATCAAGATGCCCTGTCATATAAACAAACTTAACATTAGGAAAATCTTTTTCTAAATTGCTCATTAGCTGCAAATACTGGTTGATTGTAGCTTCGTCTGCACTTGAAACCTGACCGCACCAAGACCACATCACCAAATTGGAACTATTGGGATTTGCTTCGAGATACTTTCTTGTTTTGGATTCCCATGTAGTGAAATCAGGATTGCCGAGGTCGCCATTTAATTTAGATTCATCAAGAATCAAGGTACCGCTGCCATTATTGATTTTTCTTTCCGGATATAATGCTTGAAGCATTTTAATTCCGGTTACTAATTGACTACCATGAGAAGTATGACCATATACAGCCTTAATTTCAGACATTGCTTTTTGAATCCATTGGCTAGGAATATTGCTGCTATTAATACAATTATGGTCAATAATAATTGACTTTTGAGCAAATCCGAAATTTGCCCCGAATACGATTATCAATAAAAATGTAAAGATTTTTTTCATGGCAATCACCATAGATAGTTTATTAAACTCTAATTATTCAAAAATATCAAAAATTTGAATAATAGCAAGGGAAATATTTGATAATAGACAATTTAGGCTATCTTGATTTAATACTACAATGAAAATCTTGAGTACTTACCTAATCAAAACAAAAGATTTCGTTCTATTATAAGTTCCTGTGTTTAGTGAGATATAATACACACCTTCTTCCAAAGATTTATCAGGAGTATAATTTATAGATTTATTGTTGTCTATATCAGAGCTAAAACTATCAACAATCCTTCCAATAGCATCAATTATATTTATTTCTATTTTTCCAAAATAATCGAATTCAAGTTTAATATTTAATGTACCGGAGCTGAGTGGATTAGGAGAAATAGAAAAATCTTTGTTTTCTATAACTTCTTCAACAGACTGAATATTGAAGTCATATTTGTATATACCACCATATTCGTTCCCGGCTATTAAAATATTGCCCGGAAGAAAACATATTGCTCTAAAATGACCAAATTTTATATGCTCGAAACTATGATCTTGAAACCAATATTTTCCACCATCTAAAGTTCTTAAAAAGGAATTATACGAACCGATAGCAATACCATTCAATGAATCACTAAACTGCATATCATAAAATCCATATTGAGCACTTGAGAGAAACTGACCAAATCTTTGCTGCCAATTTTTTCCTCCATCATTGGATTCGTAGATATAACTAACATACTCACCTATATCCGAATGCTTTTTATTACATAAAGCAAATATGTGATTTTCATCTAAAATTACGAAATTACTTAAGTTATATGCAACTGGAGATAATTCTATCCAGGATCTTCCAAAATCGATTGATTTTAATATAATAGATTCATTTATTGGAGAATTATCATATTTTAAGCCTAAAAAAATAATTGAATCATTATAAACTTTTAAATCTCTATATCCGGCAATATAATTTGAGTCTTTTTTAGATGGAAATTTTAAAGGAAATTTTTGATAGGTATTTTTTTTTAAATTAAACTCATAACAATTTATACCATTACATTCAATGACTTTATCATCAGGAAAAACCCACAACAAAACAATAGCATTATTATTATCTTTTTTAATCATATTAAGAGTCTTAAAATCATCATAAGAAAAGTAAAGTCTTCCGCTATCGGCTCCGAATACGACAAGCTCTTTACTGAACCTCTTCAAAGATTTTACTTTGATAGGATTATGCAGGAAGTATTTTCCATCTATCTGATAAGCAAAACTCGTATCATACATCGCTCTTTTCCACTTATAAAGGCTGGAATCTGTAATTCTTATCATTTGTCCTTCTAAGTGGCTGGTAAGAGCGTGCGCAGCACAATTTAAATCTTTGTCGCAATCTATTAATTCATAATAAATTCGAAATGGCATACCTGAATCATTGCATGTAGTTGTATCAATCATCTCCCACTCGGCAAGAGCAGGAGATGTGATTGCAATGCAAATTATTATTAATGTTATTATCTTCTTCATATTAATCTATTCTAATATACATAATCAGGAAAAGTATCACACATGAAAATACATAATCTTGTTGACATTTGGCAATCGGTACTATGATCTGATTGAATGGTAGATTTAATATCAATAAGTTTAACAAACATTTTATACTCGTATTTTCATTTATAAATAACTTAGTAAAACAAAAAAACACATCTGATTTAGATAGGACTTTTCAACGTTTCTTAACCTTATTATGAGCATAAAATACGAAATAAAAGTATAAAAAGCAAGAAAAAAAATAAAAAAAGCCGCCCAAAAATTGGACGGCTAAGTATATTGTTAATCATTAAAGATTATTTTACGATTGTCATAGGTAATGAAGTAGTATTACCATTGATTGTAGCAACGATGAAGTAAGTTCCGGCAGGAATATCAGAATTTGAAATAGATATTTCATATTCTCCCGGAGCAACAGCACCATTAACTAATAAAGCAACTTCTTTGCCACTGTAGTCAATAATTGAGATATTGAGATCTTTGCTTGTAAGTCCTGCAACATTGTAGCTGAGTCTTGAGTTGCTCAATACAGGGTTAGGACCTAATTTCATATTAAACAAGCCACTGAGTTCGCCATCGTTAGTAATTGAGTTTGGTGTGCCTTCGCCATTGAGAGCAACTTTCAATTTTGCTTGTTTAGTATCATTTGAATTAAATTGAATAGTATCGGTATAAACTTTAGCAGCTTTTGGAGTAAAGCTCAAAGTAAGAGTATAAGAGCTGCCTGGTTTAATAGTTGGAATTGTTGAAGTTTTGCCTTTGAAAGATTTATCGGCATTATTCAAGAATTG
>CAZBNQ010000274.1:0-4776 GCA_964493035.1 uncultured Hyphomicrobiales bacterium
TTATATCTATTACAATTCATATCTGCATTTTGTTACATTTTGGGCAGATATGATAAATCGATATCTTATTAGATGATTTCGTAAAACATTGATTTGAATAGTCTTTTGCTTCGCGGAATCAACTTGTATTAACTTATCAATTTATTTAATTATCTCCAAATTATTTTTTGCTAGTTATATTATATTATTATAATTTAACTCATCATATCAATAATTCAACAGTTGCATAGAGGAAAATGTCTTTATTACCCTCGAGTGTCGACCGAGGCAGCCGGGCGGGGTGGATATTCTTCAGTTAAAAATAAAAAAAAACTTCCGAATTAATGATAATTCGGAAGTTTTCATGTAGTATATGTCTAAATCTATTTTCCTATATAAGGCAGTCCCTTGCTAAACCAATCTTTAGCAGGTGCACCAAGAATATAATGATCGAAAAATTCTTTCATTTTTACTGAATAATCTACCTTATTTTGGTATCTTCTCGGCCAATGAGGTTCATTTTCGTATTGCAACATCACAGCATTACGATTGTAACGACGCATTACCATATAAAGTTCCAATCCTTGCTGCCATGGCACTGCTTCATCAACATCGCCAAATTCGATCAAGAAAGGTGTATTCATCTTTTTAGCACTGAAAATTGGCGAATTGCGTATATAATTATCTAAAGAATCTAATAATGACCCACCAATTCTGCTTTGTTGCGCTTCATATTGAAATTGGCGAGATAATCCTGATTCTAATCTCACCTGACTATATGCACTTGTCATATTTGCTACTGGAGCACCGGCTCCTGCTGCTTTGAAGAAATCTGTCTGGGTCACTACAAATGCAGTTTGATAGCCACCCCAAGAATGTCCTTGTATACAGAATTTACTAGAGTCAGCTATTCCCATGCTTACTAGTTTTCTAGAACCTGACAATAGACAATCTAAAGCATCAAATCCGGGATTTCCAACATAATATTTAATATCTGGAACAAAAATTAAATATCCGCTGCCAAGATAAACTTGATATACAGGTCTGTGTGTTAACACAGGCTGAGTAAATGAGTAAGTGCGATCAGTCATCTGCTCATAGAAATAAACCAAAACCGGATATTTTTTATTAGGATCATAATTATCTGGCTTGATTATATAACCCTGAATCGAATCTCCTCTTGAATTTACCCAACTTACAAGCTCAGTAGTACCCCAAATAAATTCTTTCATCTGTGGATTCACATCAGAAATTTTCTTTAATTCTTTTAATTTTCTATCAGCAACAATCAAATCAGGAAATTCTTCGAAACTTTCGCGAGTCATAAGAATTTTATCTGACTTTTCTGCTTTAGCAATCAAATTAAAACGTTTATTTGAAAATGGCACAACAGTATTGACGCCATATATTTTAAAACTACCTTCCAAAATTGACATTGTCTTCTTATTTTTATCGAAAGCAGTATAAATCAAAGATGAGTCTTTTGAGTAATATTCTCTGTTTTTATCAGGATTCCATAATCTATATACTTGATTATTAATTCTGCCTTCGCCTCCGCTCAAGCAAATAATTGTGTGAGGCGGAGCTAATTCAACAATCCAAGTATCATAATTATCATAAATCATAACACCTTTGCCATATTCATACCATCCGCCAAATCCACAACTTCTTGGATTTGATGGCACATCCAATTCTTTATCTTCAAATGTAAAATCAAGTTCTTGTGTAACATTTTCAGATTTTGCATTAGCTACATTATAAACAAACCAATGCTTGCCCTTGAAATATACAACCGAAGCACCATCGGGAGAAATTCTGCCTGGCTCTTCCAGTTCTTTTTCAATTAATTTTCTTTCGCCTGTTTTTAAATTCACTAAATAAAGATCAAACTTATCGCCATACCAAGTTCTCTCTTTTAAATAAGGAACTGAACTATGAGCAACAGTAAAATTCGGATTTTCTGCAATATCGACATCAGGCAAATTGGTATCGCCTAGCATCTGCATTTTCTTTTCAGTTAGCGAGTATACTGAAAGATAAGTTTTATCTTTAGTTTTGTCCCAATTTGTTTTTTCGTTCGATTTAATAAGTGGATCGTTCCAATGCCACACTTGCACTTCTGCTCTCGTTTGGATTGAATCAGCATTAAAGAAATTCTTATCATTATATTTGAATTTATCTTCATCGTCTGGATACTGCTGAGAAAATGGTTTTAAGCCAAAGAACAAACGAGCGCCATCTTTTGTCCATTTCAATGAATTTTTTGAATGTATAAACCAACCGGTAGGTACTTGATCAAGTGCTACAATTGTTTCTAAAGAGTCTTTGTTTAATGGATTCCAAAGCATTAATGTGCATTCTTTGGGTTTGCCATTATCCTTCAATTCAGCACTTAAAAAGGCCAAAAGACTTTCTTTTTTGTTCCAAGCTAATTCGGTATAAAAAGTATTTTCATTTTTTGTAATTTTAAATTCAGGAGCAAATTCTTGATTTAAAGCTCTGTAATAAACTCCATCTTTATCGCCGGAACGTGTCGATACAATATAAAACAAAAATGAAGATGTACTATCAAATGTATATTCTTTGACGTTATCCATTTTTATTTCAGTTCCACTTGATAAATGTCTTAAAACTAAAGTAGTACCAATAGCTTTATCTTTATTTTTCTTTTCGTCTTTTTTTGTATCTTCATCCGAGCTTTTATAAGCAAGCCATTTATCATCATTAGAAAAATCGAAAGAAGCCACATTCTGAAAATCAATTTGCTTGCCCGAATTCAAATTCAAAAGAGCCAATCCATTTTTGGGCTTATCTTTGGCAGATTTTGCATTTTCTAATTCAATGGCTTTTGGTAGGACTGAAGCTGCCACCCAACCAGATAATTTGCTTATCACGGGTCTATTGCCACGCTCGATTATATATTTTGTAGAGTCCCAATTCGATTGTACAATTGCTTCTTGGTCTCCTCTATCAGGAATTGCACAAAATGCAGTCCATTTTCCATCATCACTAATGATAGGAAACCTCATTGCTCTAAACTTCATAACATCTTCGAAAGTGAAAGGTCGCTTGCCCTCTTGCTTTTCTTCGACTGCCTCTTTCTTTTTCTTATCCTTTGCTGCATAAGTAAAATTGCTTGACATGATCAAAGCAAATAGCGCAAAAATTAAGATTAGTTTGCTTTTTTGCATAGCCTATCCCAAAATATTTATAAATCATTCATATTTTTATTCAAATTAACAAATTTCATGGTCTTTTTACTACATTTTTAACTATCTTATCACTATAAATTTATCCTGTTTTATACCATATGCTGATTTTATTTGTATATAATAAGTTCCTGCAGCAAATTGATTTAAATCAATTTTATTATATATAATTCCCTTGTGGGCGATTATATTTTCATGATATAGCATTTTGCCATCCATTGAGTATATTTCCATAGCCATATTATCAGATACATTCGACCATAATACCATTTCTATATAATCCGAACTAGGACTATTATTTATTATAAATGAATATTTCTGATTAGTATCTTTAGCTGACGGAATTATATAATCCTCTGAATAACGATAGCAAAAATTATTATCAATTATTTGCACTTTATATATTCCAGGTCGCTCTATATACATAGAATTACCAAAATTATTATCAACAATTTGATTATTATAAAACCATTGATATGAATAGCCTTGTGGTGCATTGAGCCATGCTCCTTGCCTTGCTAATATTGGTTTTTCTGGCAATGGATTTATTATCACTTCTACTGTATCACTATATGAATAGCATTTATCATTCAAGGTTGCTTTGCAATAATACTTACCCGATTTTGTGATTTTTATTATTGAATCTTTAGTTCCATCGCTCCAATAAAACTTTGTTTTTTCTACACTCGATAGAGCTTCTAAAACTACTGTATCGCCCATGCATGCAGGATTTCTCGTCTTTAAATACACATAAAATTCAGGTATATTATTAAACTTCAATTCAATTCTATTAGATGCAGCAATACAACCTTCATTATTTATTGCACTAACATAATAAATATCACTTTTTGTAGCCTTGATTGAGTTTCCTGTTTGCCCATTAGACCACTTATAATTAAAATTGCCGGGATTATCTATTTTTAAATAGGCAATATCACCAACACAAAATTCATTACCATTTGATGAGCTGATAATCGGTGGCTCAATCGAACAATCTCCAATCTTTAATTTCCACACACCTCTACCAAAACTTGCTGCATAAATCTCATTTCTACCATAATTAATTTCTATCTCTGATATTATTACTTCGGGAAGCTTTTTGCCTAAAGGAAACCATAATTTCAATATTTTGTCTAAGTAAAACACACCTAAATCTGTTGCTATATAAATATCTGAATTCTTCTTATTAATGACAATACAATTCACAGGAACATTAGGTAAATTATACGTTATATTTTTTTTGAATTGCCCATCAAATTCAAATACTTTTTCTTCAGAGTCATAATTTGTAACTGCCACAAAAATGTTATCATAATTATTTGGATTGATTGCAATCGATGAAAACCCATTGCCGCTTTCAGCTAATTTTATCCATGTTTTGCCTCTATCAGTAGTCTTAAAAAGATCCTTGACATTAGAGCAATAAATATAATCCGGATTTGTATCAGCAACTGCAATTGCTTTCATATATAATCTATTATTAAAGTTTGAAATTTTTTCCCAATTATTTCCTCTGTCATTTGATATGTATAAATTTGCAACCCCTGAATATATAATATTTGAAAACTTTGGATGTATAATAAATGGA
>CAZBNQ010000275.1:0-4775 GCA_964493035.1 uncultured Hyphomicrobiales bacterium
TGCGTCGGTCGACCCTCAAGAGGGTAATAAGAAAGATTCGTACATTGAAAAGGGTGTCAAGCGAAGCTTGACGGGGTGGATTCTTAATATACCTAAAACAGAAGAATATCCACCCCGCCCGCCTAAAGTCGGTCGACCCTCGAGAGGGTAAAAGAAAATTTGGTGATTCAATGACATATTATAAGATTTCTTCTAAGGGATTCATTGTATGAATTCCAAAAAGACTTATGCGAAAAAAAAAATAAATATTATTTTGTTGAGACAAAATGCAATTTAATGTGTCATTATCAATTTGCTTCGATTATTCAAAGGAGTTACCAGATGAAACGTATTTTGCTTTTATTAACAATTATATTAGCTGCAATTCCAATAAAATCGCATGCCGTTCTTAATACAGTTAATATTGATACTGTATGGTCGTTTGATATTAAAAGTTGTACTGATTATGATGAAGTAGGTGGCATTCGGTTTATTAATGACTCACTGGCTGATATTTTTTTGATGAAGGAAAATGACCAACTGGATAAATATGCTTTTGGTATTTTTAATTTCAAAAATAAAACAATTAGCTTAAAACATTTTTGGCCTGATGATTCAAAATTTTTTAATCTTGTTTTTAATAAAAATCGTTCAAAAAGACTGTTAACTAATGACTCGACATTTTATGTTTTAAATAGTTTAACACTTGCAATTGAAGACTCAATTCGTTTTTATACATCAATTTGGAGACTTTTCCCAACCAACAGCGATTCGATCGTTTATTTGGATAATGGAGAGCATACATTATATATGACAAAAGATACTATAATAAAATTTAATTACATCACTAAAGAAATCGAAAGATTTGCTGTAGGGCAAGGTTACGGAATATCTGATTTAGCTGTTCATCCTGACTGTAATAAGATGTTAATCATGCTATCCGAGCCTCATGGGAAATACACTACTGATACAGTCATGTGGTTGAATTTTGATACAAAAACAACAAAACTTACTGAATATAATGGTAATAGATTATATAGCCCTGAAAGAATTTCTATATCTAATGACGGAATGTATTGGAGTATAACACATGGGCAATATAATGATGATGGATTTGTGGAAAAAGAATTTACAAAATTCTACAACATGTCCGACTCATTAGTCTACAATGATAGTACAAAATACAGATTTTATAAATTTTCTAGAAGCAGTAGCTTTGTCATAATGAAAGGGCAAAATAAAAGTGAACTTGAATTATTAAGTCTTCCTGGATTTTCAACAATGTATCTTGATTCAAACTGGAACAGAGGTGACATATCTGATATTTGCCAAGGCGATAGCCTGTTTTGGAGCTCTATCGGAAGCACAATATATTTAAACAGAATAGGTGACATCCAAACTTCCATTATTGAATCAAAAAATGGAACAAGATTATATCCAAATCCAACAGGAAATGAAATAACAATTAGAACCGACGATATTAATTTCGATGTAGAAAAAATTAAAATATTTGATAGTAATGGAAATCAAATAGATGAGTATGATAATAAGAATGGAAGCGAAGAGATAAAGATTGATTTGGGAAGATATTCCAATGGTATGTATATGATTTTATTACAGTCGAAAGATAAATCAAAATTATATAAAGTGATTAAGGAGTAAATTTTATGTTGAATTTGTATCAACCCCAAAAAACTTAGTCTATATAAATAATTCTCATTAAAAAATATTCTTATAATTCATTTGTAAGAAAAATTGAAAAATAATTTGCATATTCAATATAAATATTATATTTTTATTTGCATTTGTATAGACAAAAAGTTATTTATAATAAATTCTATTTAAGTAATACATAATTATTAGCGGAGCTTTTATGCTAAGAAGTCTTTTAATTTTATTTGCATTTCTTTTTGCTTCACAAATAAATGCACAATATTACCTATACTCTTGGGGATCAAATAATTATGGTCAATTAGGAGATGGCACGAATAACAATAGCGGTATAGCGAAACTAATGGGCAATGATAAAGATTGGAGAAGTGTTGCTTGTGGCAACGCGCATATGGCGGGGATCAAAACAGATGGAACTTTATGGGCATGGGGATCAAATGGTTATGGAAAACTAGGTGACGGTACATTTGATAATAGCAATATACCAAAAAAAATTGGTGAAGCAAATGATTGGTCGATTGTTGCTTGTGGATGGATGCATACTATAGCCATCAAGTCAGATGGAACTTTATGGGCATGGGGGCTTAATAATGAAGGACAATTAGGAGATGGCACGAATAACAATAGTAATATCCCAAAACAAATCGGCAATGAAAATAACTGGAAAAGTGTTGCATGTGGACTTGAACATACAGTTGCTATCAAAACTGATGGTAGTTTATGGACTTGGGGACGAAATTACTATGGACAATTAGGAGATGGCACGAATAACAATAGTAATATCCCAACACAAATTGGTGATGAAAAAGACTGGTCAAGTATTTCTTGCGGATCTGATCATACCTTAGCTATCAAGTCAGATGAATCTTTATGGGCATGGGGGTGGAATATAAAAGGTCAATTAGGAGATGGAACTGGATATAATAGCAATATACCCATCAAAATCGGAAATAATAACAAGTGGAAAAGTGTTTCTGGAGGTGTAAATCATACAGTAGCTATTAATACCGATGGTAGTTTGTGGGCTTGGGGAGATAATTATTTTGGACAATTAGGAGATGAGACGAAAGATAGTATCAGTATACCGAAACAAATCGGAGAAAGTAAAAACTGGTCAATTAAATCTTATATTGGTGGGTGGCATACCTTAGCTATCAAGTCAGATGGAACTTTATGGGCATGGGGATGGAATGAAAAAGGTCAATTAGGAAATGGGTCAAATAAAAACAGTATTATACCCATCAAAATCGGAAATAATAACAAGTGGAATAGTGTTTTTGGTGGCTTTTCATATACTGTAGCATTATCTTCAGAAGTAATAAATTCAATTTATGAAGAAAGAGCTGAAATTGAATTTTATCCAAATCCTGCAAATGATAAAGTATATTTAAATTTGGATAATATTAAAAATGGTAGAATTAAAGTGACTACTGTAATCGGTAAAGAGGTAATCAATTTGCCAGTAGAAGACAAAGTAACTCATGTTATTGATGTTAGCACACTAGAGAATGGAACTTATAATATTCAAATACAATATATTGATGATGATAAATATCAAAAAACGATAAACAATCAATTTATTATAAGTAGATAAAATACAAAGAGGTAGTTTCAAAAGTCAAATCTAACCTCTATCAAAAAAAATTGGCTTTCATAAATCCTCAATCATGAGTTTTTGATGAAAGCCAATATTTTTTTCTTGTTTTTTGAGCTTTGCTTACTTTTTCAGAAAAGCTCTTTTTTATCTGTTTTTGTATTTTTGGTAGAATTCGCCAATATATCTAAAAGCTTTTTCTAGAATTTCTTCCGGTGGAAGAATTACGATTCTAAAGTGTTGGCTGCCGGGTTTTTGACCAAAACCACTACCGGGAACAACAACAACGCCAGTTTCTTTAAGAAGTTCTCTACAGAAATTTGCATCATCATCTACATCTATTGAAGGGAATGCATAAAAAGCACCTTCAGGTTGTACTAAAGAAATACCGGGAATAGTCGCCAATAAGTTCATTGTAATATCTCTGCGGCGTTCTAATCTTAAGTTAACTTCAGCCAAATGCGATTGATCGCCAGTGAGTGCGCTTACTATTGAATACTGTTCAGGATGATTTGCAGATACTCTAGCTCTCAATAATTTATTGATTGCTTCAACATATTCACCCATAACAGCTTGACGTCCACTAACAATACCCCAACCAATTCTAAAGCCAGGAGCTAAATAGTTTTTAGACAATCCAGAGAATGTAATACAAGAAACGTCTTTATTTAAAGAAGCGATAGAAACTAATTTTTTCCCATCAAACATTAACTTATCGTAAATTTCATCAGCAAAAATTACTAAGTTATGTTCTAATGCTAAATCAATAATTTGTTCTAAAATTTCTTTTTTGCAAACCGCACCTGTAGGATTGTTTGGATTGATCAAAACAATAGCACGAGTTTTATCGTTAATCTTTGATTTGATATCTTCAATATCAGGCTGCCATCCTTTTGATTCATCCATATAGTAAGGATTAGGAACCAAATCGAGTTTGCTTTGTACAGCAGTATAAAGCGGGTAACCTGGAGTAGGCATCAAAAAGTTTTCACCCGGATTGAGTAATGCAGTCAAACAAATTTCAATTGCTTCGGAAGCACCAGTAGTAACGAAAATATCTAAAATATTATCAATACCTTTTTGAGCAGCATCTGCTTCGATAGCTTTTACTGCTGCTTTAATACCAGAGGAGGGTGCATAACCATTACGGTTTTCTGCCATTGCTTTATATGTTGAATCCACAACGTGTTTAGGAGTAATAAAATCATATACGTTGGGATCGCCAATGTTTAAGTATAATAATTCTTTACCGGATTTTGCAACTTGCTCAGCCAAAACTACGATATCACGAATTGCATATGTAACATTTTTTGTCTTATTAGCAGGCAAAATTTTTCTTTCTGTCATTTTACACCTTTGTTTCCAAATTCGTTAATTATTCATTACAAACTTAGTGAAATTATTTACATTTACATAATTAATAATCAATTTAGAAATCTAAAATTTTTTATATATTCTTTTAATGTAACTTTTCTCTCAAATTTCGTTTATATATAAAAATTCCTTATATTTATTTATTGGAATATTGACG
>CAZBNQ010000276.1:0-4750 GCA_964493035.1 uncultured Hyphomicrobiales bacterium
CGGTTTATGCTTTTTGCAGTTATATCGATGATATTGTCGATTCTTCACCAAATACCAACCAAAAGTTGGTTTCAAAAAAAATGGAACGCTTGGCTTGGTGGGAACAAGAAATCGAAAAGCTTTACTCCGGGAATGTTGCTAGTCCTTTGATGGCTCCTTTTGTCGCATTAATCGACAGATTCTCCATTCCTAAACAATACTTTCTCACTTTGATCGATGGTTGCCGTCGTGATCTGGTTCAATCTCGATATAATACTTTCGAAGATCTGAAAAGTTATTGCTATAGTGTAGCAAGTGTTGTTGGCTTGATCAGCATTGAAATTTTTGGTTATAAATATGAAGAAACCAAAAATTACGCTATTAATTTGGGATATGCTCTTCAACTCACCAATATTATGCGCGATGTCAAAATTGATAAAGACAGAGGATATGTCTATCTTCCTAAAGAAGATATGGAGCGTTTCGGCTATTCCGAAAAAGACTTATTCAACGAAGTGTATAACGAAAACTTTATCGAATTGATGAATTACCAAGCAAAGCGTGTTAGAGAATATTATCACAAAGCACGCCAAGCTTTGCGCCCCGACGAAAGACAAACTATTGTTGCAGCCGAAATTATGGATGCAATTTATTATAGACTGCTCGAGAAAATCGAGCTAAATGAGTTTAATGTTTTTAAGAAAAAAATTAAAGTATCTAAAGCTCATAAATTGCTTACTACTCTAAAGCATTGGGCTTTTGCCAGAATTTTTCTAAAAAAGAAACTAAATGCCTCTTGATGTGTTATTATTAATAGATTGAGAGCGGATTTTTTAAAGATAATTTGAGGATATGATGGATATAGCTTTCTCTCAAGAAGAAATTGAAAAGTTGGAACAGATTAAAACTAAATACCCTGAGCCTAAGGCTGCTTTGATGCCTGCTCTGTGGATGGCTCAAAAAAAATGGGGTTGGATTTCTCCAGATGTTATGCAATATATTTCTAATTTACTAAACTTGCCTCTTGCTCATGTTGAAGGTGTTGCTACTTTCTATACTATGTATCACAAAAAACCTATGGGCAAACACCATGTTCAAGTGTGTACCAACGTTTCTTGCATGCTCAGAAATGGTGATAAAATCTACGAACATGCTAAAGAAAAATTAGGCATCGGACATATGGAAGCTACTGCAGACGGCGCTTTCTCCCTTGAAGAAGTTGAGTGCATGGGCGCTTGTGGTGGTGCTCCTATGCTTGCTATTAATGAAGATTTTTATGAAAATATTGATATTGAATCGTTCGATAAGCTATTGGATTCTTTGAAATAATGAAATCGTGGTCTAAAATATTGACTTTTTCTAAAGTAATGCCGTTTGTTGTATTGCTTGTTTATTTATTGAATTTAGCATTTAATGGTGCCTTTGATTATTATTTGGCACTTAATCCTATTTTGGTGATTTCTCAATTCCAAGCTTGGAGAATTATCAGCTTCCCATTTGCTTCGGGTGCTTTAGAATCTATAATTCTATTTTTTGTTGTTTTCTATTTTGTTTCTCCAAAACTTGAATTTTATCTTAATAAATTCTTATATCCAATACTTTTATTTTTGATTGCTGCACTTCAGGGTATTGTTCTTACTCTTGCATTTTGGCAGCAAAATGTTGTTATTGCCGGTATGGAGGGAATTGCTTTTTTTGTTTTAACCCTCCAAACCCTCCTCCGCCCTAAAGACAATGTTTTCCCAATGTTTAATCTAAAAACTTGGACTTTTGCATTGTTCTGCTTGGGTGCTTGGGCTTTATATAAAGTGAGCGGAACCATCGAAAACGGTTTCTATTCTGTTCTTCCGGCTATAGCTTCCGGTATTTTTGGTATTGGTTCAGGCTTGATTACTTACTTTCAAGTTTCATATATGCAGAAAATCATTAATAAGAGAAGAATTAAAAATCAAGAAACTCTAATTAATATTCCAAAGCCAGAAGAATTAAAATTGGCTATGATTTCTGCTGCTCAATTGCAAAAAGCTTATTCTCAATATAATGATGAATATGATATTTTGAGCGATAATCCAAGCGAAAATGAAGAAAGATTGAATGAAATTTTAGAAAAAATATTCAATTTGGGCAAAGATTCGCTTACTAAAGAAGAAAAAACATTTTTAGACAAATATTCCAAACAATTGTAATATGCCTCGACTTCATCTCGGATTTCTTGCTTCGCATGGCGGCTCCAATATGCAAGCTATTATTGATAATGTCAAATCTAATTTGATTGATGCTGAATTATGCTGTGTTATTTCTAACAATTCAAATTCATTTGCTCTCGAAAGAGCAAACAAAGAAGGTATTCCTGCTTTTCATATCAGCGACAAAACTCACCCGGGAAATTGCACTGAGCAAATTATTAATACTCTCAAATCACACAATGTAGACACAATTGTTCTTGCAGGATATATGAAAATGATAGAGCCTGCTCTTATTAATGCTTTCAACGGCAGAGTTCTTAATATTCATCCTGCATTGCTACCTAAATTTGGCGGGCATGGAATGTATGGTATTAACGTTCATAAAGCTGTTATCCAAGCAAAAGAAACAGTATCAGGTGCTACAATTCATTTAGTTGATTCTGAATATGACAGAGGTAGAATTTTAGCCCAAATCCAAGTACCTGTCCTCCCCGACGATAGCCCAGAATCTTTAGCCGAAAGAGTTCTCCAAGGCGAGCACCAATTGTATTCTAATACATTGAAGCAAATTGCTGATGGATTAATTACTATCTAAATTTTGTGAACTTTACAAATTTTGAATCCCATAGATTTTTTCACTTCCTAATCTATATAATATTCTATTTATTATTATAGCTCTATAGAAGCAAAAGTAATAATACAAGACTTTATTAATTTGTATTATTCTAATATTCAAAGAGTTAATATAAAAGAACAAATTATTCAACAAAATAATAATATTTTCTTTGAATCATTTTTTTTAATTTTGGTTTTTACTGGGTTAATAATGATAGTTTTTGTGGAATATGAGTCATGGCATTAAAATATTATAATCAGGAAATACAGCCAATAAGCAATGTGTTAGTAACCGAAATACTCTCTCCGGAGAGCAAAGTGGAATATCATCTGCCTCTATTTTTGGAATCGGTATCAGCGGGATTCCCATCACCGGCAGATGATTATCTCGAAGGAGCTCTTGATCTTAACGAATTTTTGGTTAAAAATCCTTCAGCTTCTTTTTTTGTTAGAGTTACTGGCGACTCAATGATTGGAGCTGGTATTCATTCTGGTGACATATTGCTGGTCGATCGCTCACTCGAGCCAAAGCACGGTTCGGTTGTTATTGCAGTAGTCAATGGCGACCTCACAGTAAAGCGATTGCACAGACTTAAGGACAGAATCTATCTTTTACCCGAAAACAATAATTACAATCCTATAGAAATAACCGAAGACATGAGCTTCGAAGTTTGGGGTGTAGTTCGTACTGTAATTCACTCCGTCCTTTAAAAAATGAGGTTAATATGAAATCTTTAATTGAAATTGAACACTCAAATTTTTTCCAGACTTATAAAAGACTGCCAATTGAAATTGAAAAAGCAGAAGGTGCAAGAATTTATGATAAAGAAGGCGGAGTATGGCTTGATTTCCTCGGTGGAATTGCTGTAAATGCTTTAGGGCACTCCCACCCTGCAGTCATTCAAGCAGTATGCAATCAGGCTAAAAGATACATGCACGTATCTAACTACTTCTACCAAGATATTCAAATTGAACTTGCTGCAGCTATTAAAGATCTTAGTGGTTACGATAGAGTGTTTTATTCAAATTCCGGAACAGAAGCTACAGATGGTGCTATCAAATTGGTTAGAAAATGGGCTTTCGACAAAAACAAAACTGAAATCATTGCTCTTAGTGGTGGATTTCACGGACGTACTTATGGCGCACTTTCTATTATGGACAAACCTCTTTATAAAGAAAACATGGGTCCATATTTAGACAATACCAAAGTAATCAAGCACAATGATATCGAAGAATTAAAAGCCAATATAAATGAAAAGACTGCTGCTATATTCTTAGAGTTTATTCAAGGAGAAGGTGGTATTGTAGAAGTTAGTCCAGAATATGTAAATGAACTGAAAGCATTAAAATCAAAATACGGATTTTTGATTGTTGCTGATGAAATCCAAGCGGGTGTTGCTCGCTCAGGCAAATTCTTCGCTTTTGAACACTATGATATTAAGCCTGATATTATTACAATGGCAAAAGGCTTAGGCGGAGGCATGCCATTAGGTGCAATCATCGCAAAAGAAGAACTTGCTGATGTTTGGACAAAAGGCAATCATGGTACTACTTATGGCGGAAATGCTGTTGCTTGCGCCGCAGGTTTGGCAGTTATGAATGAAATTAAAAACGGACTGATGGAAAATGTAAACCAAGTTGGTGATTTTCTTAAATCCGAACTAATAAAATTAAAGGATAAATATCCTGATCATATCAGCGAAGTAAGAGGAAAAGGATTGATGCTGGGCTTAGCTCTTCGATATGATGCTACTTTCTTATTAAATGAATTATTGACAAAGAAAATCATTGCAAACGCAGCATCATTCAACGTTTTGCGTATTGTTCCACCACTTATCATCAACAAAGAAGACGCTAAAGAATTTGTAGATGCATTAGACTCAATTTTTGCTAATCTGATAATAGAGGTTACTAATGACAATCGATAATGCATTCGATGAAATAATACATTTCATGGAAGAAAATGCAAA
>CAZBNQ010000277.1:0-4732 GCA_964493035.1 uncultured Hyphomicrobiales bacterium
TATTCTATCGCCTTGTTTATTCAATGAATAAACATCGTAGTAAATACCGTCTTTATCGACCGATACTTTTATTCCGGGGAAATCTGCTCTAAATAATACTTTACTATCCCATTGCCCCTTATTTTCCAAATAATTTGAATATGCTCCCGAAGGTAGCAGAAACATAGAAACAATCAACATTCCCCAAAAATATCTTGTAGCTCTTTTTGTCATTTGTTCTCCTTTATTTTATGAATTAATTTATCCTATTTAAAATAAACAATTTAACTTTAATATCAAATAGTAATAAATGTGACAAAACAACTAATACTTAAAATTAAGTATTGCCACTCTTCTTATTATCATAGATACACAAATAAAGCATTTTTGTTACTATTTATAAATACAACATTTTCATGCACTTACAAAACTGCTCGACGTCATGAACCAATAATTTAGATTATATTAAAAAATAATTATTTTTTTTCGATTTTTAGATGATGATATAAATATCTTGGAGAATTTCCAATTAACTCAATATTTTCGGGTAACTTTATTTGAGGATAAAGTATCCCTGTGCTGTCTTTTATTATTGAATCAAAATCAATTACTGCCGATATATCGAGTACTGACAGTTTTGCTAGCTCGTCTACTCCGCCTCTCAATGTTACTGATATTAGGCTAGGGCTTATTATACTGGATGCCGGGAGAGAGCCTCTTGTTACTTGTATTGGAACATCATCGATTGTGATTTCTGCTTCTTGCTGTATCTCAGCACTTATCCTTACTTTTGGTGGATATACATTCACTACATTCACCAAACTGTCGAGTATATTTACCTCTTGAGAAAATGATTTGTTCTTGCCGTCATATTCCGCAAATTGAGTAAACCACTTTTCGATCCTATTTACAACATTTTCGTTGCCATTTATTATCACATATTCCGGTTCTACCTTGACTCTGCCTACAACTGTAAATCCTTCTGCAGGATTGACAGTTATATTTGGCAATATCGGTATCTTTTTCTGTATGATTTTGCCTGTTACTATTTCTATTGGCTTCGACCAAACTTCTGTTGCCATTACATTCGATAGACCTCTAATCCCCTTTTGTATTTCGTTTTTGTCTATCACAAATACAGAATCATCAATTTGATAATCACTCAGGTCAATCGTACAGTTTTTTGAATTATTGAATAAAAACATGTTGAACAAATGCCAACCGCTACCTTTGACAGTAACTCCGATTGATTGCTCTGGCTCTTGTTCTAAAGCACGATTAACTGGCAATTTAATATATAGTGGAATCTCCACTGCAGTTGTAAATTCAGTATTCAGACTTGTGTATCCCCACAAAGCAACAGCAAAAAGCAATGATCCCCAAAAGCTTTTCGAATTGAGCCATCTCTTTGTTTTAAATACCCTCATCTTCACCTTTTTTTTTATTCATTATGCGACTTATTATAAGTCGATTATTTCAAAAATAATATTTTATTGGGATTTATCCCCGTATTATATTTTTTTTTGTATGTTAATGTAGAATTTATATTATAAACAAGTACTTCACCGTTTTCTTTAAACGATTTTGCATTGCCAATCCATAATTCTTGTCCATCCGGAGATACAGCTAAAGAATACCAAATATCCTTTTGTTTGGGATTGATTATCAAATCTCTAATACCTTTCGATATATCTCTTAAGTCAATAAATGAAATTCCTTTCACTCCTTCAGTATTTCCATTAATAAAGAAAAGTGTATCTTTGCTCGAAGACATAGTAATATCGCTGGCTCTTGTTTCCCAACTATTTATTATCGCACCCGACTTTGAGTCGATTATCACTATACCACCAAGAGAATCTTTGAGCGAAGGAAGATTGTAATAAGCTGTTATCACATTATTGCGCTTGGTATCAGCAATACATTCTATCAAATTTTTCCCAACAAACTTATTAGATGCTACGGCTTCTGCATCATTCAATATTATATTTGTTAATGTGCCGGCTCCTTTGAGATGAGCATATAAATCTCCATATCCGGAATTGGCTACATACAAATTATTATTTACATTACATATTCCTTCAGGGTAAGGACCGGTCTCGATAATTCTATCGCCAAGATTCATAGTCCTTGGATTAAACTTTATAATTCCACGTTTGAAAAGCAAAGTGACATAAGCCGTGCTGTCATTAATTATCACT
Source organism: uncultured Hyphomicrobiales bacterium (assembly GCA_964493035.1). GTDB lineage: Bacteria > Bacteroidota > Ignavibacteria > Kapaibacteriales > UBA2268 > JAUQWR01. The sequence continues at coordinate 2,178 of CAZBNQ010000277.1, forward strand.
AACTTCCTTGGTGTAGAATTTTCAGGCAATACCATAACAGCAATGCTCTTGCATGTATTTTTATCAATAGCTTCGATCCTGCCGGATGTGGACATAACAACAAAGCATGTATCTCCAAATTCGACTATATCCATAGCAAGATCGCCAAGATTTTTGCCATTTTGCTGCTTATAATAATCTATTACATTCTCGTTAGTTTCCTTATTTAGTGAGCTGATCAAAGAATTATCAGAGCCCCAGATACCTTCGCATAACACTAATACTTGAGGGTTGTTGATTGTCGGTTCTTTGGGTTTGCTCGGCTCTTCGACACAAGCTGCCAAAATAATTGACAAGAATAATATGACTAATACTTTTTTATACATTTTAATTACTTAAATTTGTAAAAATTACGATTTAAATTATTCGTTTTCAATAATGCAAATTAAGAAAAAAAACTTTAAAGTTTTTTATTTCAAATTTTGGATGGAATTGATGATTAAACTCTCTTTAAATAAAATTTTTAAGTCTGCTGCTCTACTATTATTTTCTGCAGCTCTACTCTATTCGTGTGCAAATATTCAAGCTCCTTCTGGCGGTCCACAAGATAAGACTCCGCCATCTGTTGTGGAAGTATCACCAGCGGATAAGTCACTTAATTTTTCTAACAACTCTATCAATATTGTGTTTGATAAATATATGGAAAGAAGCAAAGTAATCGAAAACTTGCAGATTTCCCCTAGTGCAGAAGCAGAATATTCTTGGAGTGGAAAAGAGCTTGAAATCGAATTTACTAAACCTCTCGAAAATAACACTACCTATTCTATTAGTTTGGGTACTGATTATACTGATATTAAAGGTAACAAACCTAACCAAGGTTTTAGCGTTATCTTTTCCACTGGAAATTATATTGATTCTGGTATGATTGATGGCAAAATTATTAGTCCTAAACCCGAAGGGGCTTACGTTTTTGCTTATCGCTTAGATAATATCAATCCTGACACTCTAAGCCCTATGCGAAAAACTCCTGACTATAAAATTCAATTAGGTGCTAATGGCAATTTCGAACTCAAAGCTCTTAAAGATGGCACTTACAGACTATTTGTCGTTAGAGACCAATTCAAAGACGGGCTGGTCAACGAAAATTCTGACGCTGTTGGTTGTGCTACTAAAGACTTCATAGTCAAAGATGCTAAATCATCAAGTGCTGTGTTTAGCCTAGGTGGTTTTATTGATAAAACTCCTCCTACCTTATATTCTGCTGAAGCGATCAATCAAAAGTCTGCCATGATTTATTTTAGCGAAGCTATTGATTCGATTTACTTCAATAAAAACAATATTTCTGTCTCTGATTCTGCCAAAACTACTGAATATAAAATAAATAGCATATTCCCTTTAAATTCTCAAAAAGGTATTTTTGCTTTACGTTTCGACCAAGCTCTGGCTCCAAAAACTAAAATGATGATTAACTTATCTCAAGCCAGCAAATCGGTAAGAGATACTCTTGGCAATCTAATGAACGATTCGCTTGTAACCGTCTATTTCTTCAGTTCTAGCGAGATTGACTCAGCCAGATTAAATATAATTTCTATTCCACTCAAAGACAGCAGCTCAAACATTCAAATTGATAAAGATTTAACTTGGATTTTTGACAAAGATATTGATACTTCCAATTTGAAAAATCAAATTAAATTTCTAAATGTTACTACCGGAAAAAATGTCGAATTTGATCTTATCCAATCAATTTCCAATAGATTCAAAATACAGCCAAAACTAGCACTTGACTACAAGACAAATTACAAATTAAGTATCGATGCTTCCCAATTTATCAGCTCTGACAAGTATAAATATAAAGATACTATCCTGACTTATACTTTTAATACAGAAGAAGCAAAAGCAGGTGCAGACGTACAAGGCAGACTGATTGATTCGAGTGCTTCCGATTGTAGCAAAGTCATTATTCTCGAATCAAAGCTAAATGGCAAACAATTCATTACTAAAGTAAATGAAAATGGCACTTGGAAGTTTTCTAATCTATTTCCAGGACAATATTCCATAACTGTTTTCTGCGACGAAAACAATAACATCAAATATGATTATGGTGATATCGAGCCATTCAAATTTGCTGAAAAATTCTATCAAATTTCTACTGAGCTCAACGTTAGAGCTCGTTGGAATATCGAAGATTTTATAATTAAAATATCAAAATAGATATGGATGAACCTATAGTCCTAAAGAGAAAAAAATTAGTCTTTGAAGATAATTCAAATGGCTTAAAAAGCTATTTGAAATTTTCTTTGGCTAAAGCTTTAAATGTTTATGAAATCAACTACAATTCTAATTTAATATCCCTCAGCGAGGAAGCTGTTCACGATATAAGAGTATCTATGAGAAGGTTGATTGTTATTCTAAATTTTTTAAGCTACAATTTCAACTCCATTTATGCTTTTAAAATCAAAAAAGATATAAAAAAACTATTTGATAGACTTTCAAAATTAAGAGACAATCAAGTTATTCAATTAGAATTATCTAATTACATAGAAGAATTTCCATTTATTTCTCAAATACTAACGATA
>CAZBNQ010000278.1:0-4725 GCA_964493035.1 uncultured Hyphomicrobiales bacterium
TGTACCACTCCAAGACCTGGAAAACTCGTTAAAAATACTGAAGTGAAACAAAGCTCCCATCAAAGAAGCAAACAAGGTTGCTAAAATAAGAAAATAAGAAGTGCTTTTTATAATTTTATCTTCAATTTCAATTTTTGAATAAATAGAAAGCCCCCATCTAAACAAAAAATAAGGAAGAATAATAATAGCATAGCCAATAGTACCATTAATCAACATATTAGAAATAACAGCACCAAACAGCCCCAGCCAGTTATGAGTTGTATCAGCTTTTATTCTAATTTCAGAATCGGGAGAAAAAAGTCCAGAAAGCTCGGAAAAGCTCACATGAGCATTAGCTTCATCGCGGGGAGTATAAGAAATCAAAGCTAATAAAAGTAATACAGAAAAGAGCATAAATAAAATGCCCAAAATTTTGGCTTGAACAGACAAACCACTATTTGTATTTTTTGTATCATTTTTTTTAGATTTCGATTTCTTAGAACCTTTTTTAGAATTTGGTTCTTCAATGATATTAATTTTAATATCTTCGTTATTTTCCTGCATTCTCCCCCCCGGAAAATAATTATATTTTAACTATACTGGAACCGTTGACTAAAGGAACAACATTATATTTGTCGAAAGTCAAACAATCTTCGATATCATCTTGAAAACCAAGTTTAGCAAGCTGACTAGCATGTTCGCGAGTAAGAATAAACTCCATCAAATTATCTTTATGCAAATTAAACAAGTTACGAGCTGCTTCTGAGCTATCAGAAAGCTCGAAAATCGGAAGTCTATTTACTAATCTATCAATCATCGCACCGGCGCAGAGAGCATCCTCGAAAGAAAAGTTCCCTGAATTGCCGGCACAAACAAAGCAAATTTTGCTAAGTGAAGAATCCGATTTTTGAATATTTTTCATTATAAAGTCGATTATTGCCGAATGATTGACAAATGCACCAACAAGCCTAAACTGAGCCATTTTAGCTCTTTGAAATATTCGAGTACCATTGGTAGTAGTAATGATAACCGAACGGTTGTGAACTTTTTCTTCAGAATATTCGCTAGGCGAATTTCCGGCATCAAATCCATCCGGCTTTATGCCAGCCCTTTCTCCACCTAAGAATCTAACTTCACGGCTCAAACTATTATAAACTTTAACTGCCTTATCCAATCCATCTGTCGAAATAATCTCTTTAGCACCATGAAACAAAGCAGAGCAAATGGTTGAACTTGCTCTCAAAACATCAATCATAATAACAATCGAATCATTAAACACATCCTCGCTTTCAGGCAAGTGTGCAGTCAAATAAGTATCAATCTTCATAGTCATTTTTCAAATTTCACCTTCTTATGTACTATAATTTAATTTTTTTTTATTAGAAAAACAAACCGAGCAACAAGTGTAATTTAAAGAAGAGTTTAAAAAAAACAAAAGGACGCAGTTTTTGCATCCTTTGTCTATTTCGTATTAATCCAATCCATCTTCATCAGAGAAGATTACAAAATTACGAAATATATTCAATAATTACTAATAGAGAATTTCAATTGTTCCAACAAAATGCAATATATAATCATTTTTTGCTATCTCAGTCGAGAAATATAGTATTGTATTTTTGGGCATTACTCCCGGTCTATATAACCAATCCATTATAACAAAATTCGCATTAATTTCTTTTCCATTATAAGTATTAAACTTATAATCATCTGTTTTGGTTACTATTTCGACAAAATTTTGAGAAGTCGAATTTCCATCCAATGGGAAATACTGAACATAAGGAATTAGTTTTTTCACATTCAGCTTTATGCTTTGAACAATTTCTTTACGCAACACCTGATTATTTTGAAATTGATTATATGGATTGGATAATTCTAAGTTTATGTCAATAAATGGTATATAATTACTAGTATCGACTAAGCACATTTCACGAGTTGGAGTACTATACCAGATCACTTGGCTGCTTTTTGCTGCTCCGGATTTATCTTCAGTAAATTCGGAAAAACTATATTTGACATATTTGGGTTTGAATTGTTCTGGTGGATTTACTTTTATAATAGTATCTCTAATTATTTTTACAGAATCTGGTACTTTTATCAATTTTTCGATAATAGTAGTATCATATTTAACAATAATCTTTGATACAGTATCTGCAGTCAAAAGATTTTTTCTAACGTTATCGTCCAAGCCCAAAGAATCTTGGCAAGAATTAAACATTAAAAGAAAAGTCAATAAAGTCGGTATTATCAATATAATTTTTTTCAATTTCATAAATCACCTAAAATTTTACAATAGCACCGATTTGCAAACCGCTTTTACCGGTATTGAACCAATTGCCTTGATGTTGGAAAGTAAGATTACTATAGTCATAACCAATTGTAATACCGTAGTTTGAATATGCTTGGTATTGCAATCCGAGCATACCACGAGTAACAAATCCGGCGTTGTTGAATCCAAATCCAAACTGAGAGAATGGTTTTAAAGAAAACATTTTTGCAAAGTCTGGCAAATATCTGAACACCAAGCCTGCAGTCTCAAAATTTGGTCTTTGTTCGTATTCGACTACACCAAGAATTTTATCACCTCTTTCGGCAGATATATAGTAGTCAGTACCTTCAAATTTTTGATAAAAATTTTCTCTTCTATATTCAATACCAAGCTGAAGTTCTTCGTTCAAACCATACATTGCAGTAATGCTTGTGTTATTAAAAGCTTGTTCATTTTTGGGTTTTATATCAGTATTATCCATCCAGTATTGGGCGCCGGAAAGTTCAACAATCAAACCAACAGGATTATCATTTTTCATCATTTTGCTTAAATCGTCGGCATTATTGACAGGAACAATCTGAACAAATTCATTTTTACTAATTCTAATTGGATCTGATTGAACAAGTTTAATTTTTTTAGAATCATTTTGGGCTAATGAATTGGTACTTACAGGACTAATTTCATTAGAAGCGATATTATCATTATTTCCAATATTTTCGTTTGTAGGCGAATTTTGAGAATTTGGTTGAGCATTAGATTCTGCTTGTTTTTCAGTTAATTTATCAGCTCCAACAATAACATATTTATAGATCACTTTAGGCTGGGTGGATTTATTTGAAGCTAAATCATTAATTTTCTTATTATTATCGACAGCTGCACTACTTGAGACTACGGGCACATTAGAATTAGTAGTTTTAATAGCATTATGGCTATAGATATTATCAAGTTTATCATTAGGATTATTAATCAAGAAAAAGGCAGCAGTAGCGACAGCGGCAGTAGTCAGGCTACCCCAAATAGCTTGTTTGAATCTCGCCATAAAATCAGCAGATTTGACAAATAAAGATTTTGCCGGAGAGAGCGGAGTCGGCACAGGGGCTTGGAAACCAAGCTGACTAAAGATAGCTATGGTTGATTTAGCTGATGGAGTAAAGGCAGCCACATCTGCACGGACAGCATCACGGATAGCAAGCTGACTTTTCAGTTCATTTCTTGCATCTTCGTTGGTTCCGAGCATAGCAAAGAGTTCTTGTTCCTTGCTTGGGTCTAAATTACCATCGATAAAATCCTGAATTAACTCATAGTTTTCCATTTTATTATATCCCGTAGATTAAATTCAATTTTTTTGTAAATCATTTAAATAGGGCTGAAGAATAGACTTCAATTTTTGTTTAGCCCTAAAAACTCTTGATTTGGCATTAACAACAGTAATTTTACATATTTCAGCAATTTCGTTGTATTGCATTCCATTATATTCTTTAAGAACAAAAGCTTCCCTAAGATCATCATCGATTAATTCTAAACCCCTAGTAATCAAGTCGAGCAATTCTTTTTTTTCATAGTTTTGATGATCGGCGATTACATTGTCGAGTTCGTCGATAGAGACATTATTCTTTTTATCTCTTTTATAATTTAGGCAAAGATTTCGAGCAATAGTAATCAAGAATCCGGGAACATTAAGTTCTCTGACATCATTGGTTACATTATTATAGAACCTAATAAAAGTCTCTTGAAAGATATCTTCTGCATGTTCCGAATAGTCTACGACTCTTATACAATAGGCATGCACCATAGGAGAATACCTATTATATAGTTCGGTAAAAGCAGCCTCAGCTTCTTTTTTTGAGCTTTTAAGCTTAAGAACTAATTCACCATCAGTCAAATGTTTAAAATTTATGCCCATAAGGCTTTATTCTTTATTTTAATTTATCTAAATTTCCCTTCTATCACGAATTACACATCAGTCAGAAAATGGTTGCAAAAAAAAAATTATTTTTTCCGATTAAAAATTTCGACTGCGGAATAAATAGCAATTCCGGCGGCAACACTAACATTAAGCGAGTGCTTGACTCCATACATAGGAATTTCGATAGCTTCATCGCAAAGAGCAAGAGCTTCGTCGTCTATACCACTTATTTCATTGCCCAGCACAATAGCCAAGGGATAGTCTTGTTCGTTGAGTTCATCAAATCTTCTTGAATCATCAGTCAATTCTAATGCAATAACTTTGACATTTAATTGTTTTAGATAATTGACAGCAGAGCTAAAATGCTCAAAATACTGCCAAGGAACCGTATCGACTGCACCAAGAGCCGTTTTTTCAATTTCTTTGCGTGGTGGGTGCGGTGTGTAACCTGTTAGTATTAATTCTGTTACTAATGCAGAATCGCATGTTCTAAATAATGATCCTACATTATATAGGCTTCTTATATTGTGAGCGATTACATAAACTGGATGACGAGATGTGCTTTTTGCTTCGT
>CAZBNQ010000279.1:0-4714 GCA_964493035.1 uncultured Hyphomicrobiales bacterium
ATTAAAGCGTTTACATATTGGAATTTCAAATTGAGAGATGCAGCAAAAGAAATAATAAACTCTAAAATGAGTAATGAAAATTTTATTAAATTTATTGAAAATATTGTTGCAAGCGACTTACTTAAAGAACAAGAAAAAATAAAAGTAAAAAATCTTTTGAATTCAAAAAAATAATGTAACATTTCAAAATAACATGTATTTCTATTGATATGAAGCATGAATCAAAAACAGGGTTGAACGACGAAGAACTGTTTGAAAGATTCAAAACTCAAGGGGACGCAAAGGCATTTAAGGAATTATATGATAGATATAGCCGAAAAGTTTTTGCATACTGTTTGAGGGCATGTGAAGAAAAAGAAGCAGCTAAAGATGTCTTTCAACAGATAATGTCGGCAATAGTGGACAAAAAAGATAGTTTTAAGGGCGGCAGTTTTATTGCTTGGCTGATGATTATTACAAGAAATCACTGCTTGCTCCACAAACGCAGCCGAAAATATACGGAAGAAGTTACTGAACATACTCTTATTGAAGATAAAAATGACGACTTTCTCTTCAAAGAATCTGTTCAAAAAGCTGTAGCTCAACTTCCGGATGATTATAAAAATGTTGTTGAACTAAAGTACTTTGATGACTTTTCTTATGAAGAAATTGCTAAAATGCTCGAAATTTCTATCTCTTTAGTCAAAGTACGTCTCTTTAGAGCAAAAAAAATGTTGATGGAAAATTTAAAGCCGATGAGGGAGTTTTTATATGAATAATGAAGAATTAATAGCTAAATACTTGGATGGAAGCATTTCTCCTGATGAATTGTCTTCTCTTAAAGTAGCTATGCAAAGTTCTCCCGAACTCGCTGATGAAATACAGTTTTTAGAAAAAATCGAACAAAACCTTAATGATTCAGCTGTTGTTCTCGAAGACACTGATTTATCATTTATTGAATCTGTCGGTGCCTCTCTCGCCTCCAATATTACACCTATCAGCGGTGGTATGGCTGCTGGTACTGCTGCCTCCACTGTTGCTAATTCCGGTATTATCAAATCTGTAATCCTTAGCAAATTAGGCTTGATTTCTCTCGCTTCTCTCGCTATTCTTGGTGGCGCGGCTGGTATCTATTATTCTATGGATTCTAACAACAACAGCAATCCTCAGAATATTCCTAATCAACAAATTGTCGTTAACGATTTGCCAAAATCTGTTACTCCTGATTTGAAACAATCGCAAGATCCTCTGGTGCTTAATCAGAACTCTGCTAAGCCTATTAATTCAAATCCTCAAAATAATGAAATTACTGGCAATCTTAACAGAACTGAATCTAAAACTAACGTCGATTATAAAGTTCAACAACAATCTGTAAAACAAAAACAAATTGAAGAACTTAGAGATAAAATTAAAGAATTTGAAGCTAGTAATTCATTACTCGAACAAGCTATAGCCTCCAAACGCTTAGGTGTGCTTCTACGTACTGAAAGCGGTATGGCAGACGAAAGTAGAGAAATGCTCAGAAATGCTCTGACTTTGGCTATCAAAGCTCGTAATAATGATCTGCAAGCCGAATGTCATGGTGAATTAGGTAAATTAGAAGTATCGCTCGGAAATCAATCTCAAGCAAAAATGCAATTTGAACTTGCTATCAAGCTTATAAGCAATTCAAATAATGATCGTTTAGACTTTTGGCAAAATGAATTAGACAAATTAAAATAACTATTCAACGATTGCTATTACACATTCCATACAATTGAAAGCGGCGGGTAATTCACCTCCCGCTTTTTTTATTTCTAATGTATATGTTCGAATTTCTCCAATCTCATTTCTTAATGATTGCTTCTCCTCCTCACTAAGTTCACGTGATGAAAAAATTTCTACCGACTTCTTCCCAATCTGCTTTTTTAATTCACTTACTAAATTTTCGTTCCTGTTTTTTGTTTCAATTGGAATAATATACTTTTTTACATTATTTATTGAATTCACACTAGATTTTTCATTTATTGAGATTGTGCCTTGGGCTGCTTTCAAAGTCTGATCTTCTTTGTCTGTCAATATTAATTCAAATGAAAAATCATAATCCAATTTCTTTTCAGATATATCATCTTTCATATTCCAAAAAATTGGATCATTTGGAATATTGAATCCATCATATTTCTTTATAATATTCTTACCATTTTTGATGATAAATTCCCATTTCTTAAGTCCTGCTTCCGATTCAACATCTAAATAAAACTTTAGATCAGGTATTGTTGTTTTTACTATTGTATCTTTAATTCTAATGTTTTTGATATTCTTTTGTTTAAAATCATTACCGCAATATATCGATTCATAAATATACTTTACTACACTTGAATTAAACTTATCAGTTTCGTTTCCTGCCGGCATAATAAACTTTGTCTTAACTTCGCCACTCAAAAGTGCTTTCATCTTTGGAATAAGCTTTGAATATTCTTCATTAACTATAATTTTCTTGTATTCAATATTATCAATAACTTCAGTTTTTTCTTCATAATATTTATTTGAAAGTATAGTCATTGCATTGATAACATTGCTACTAAAAGTTTCTATTGTATCTCTTACAAATACTGAATCAATATTTGTGCTGAAAAATGTGGGTTTTCGAGAGCTAAATATTTTAGAAGCTGAAAATCCTATATTTATATTTGAATAATTACCAAATCCATTTGGTAGAACTGAGTTAAGAGCATACTCATAATTAACATAAACTCCAATATTCAAATATGGATTACGAAAAAAAGCAGGATAATAAGCTAACCCAATATTAGGATTGATATTAAGTGATCTTGGATTTATTTTTTTATTTTTTTGCTCCGGCAGAGGATAAATAAACTCATAATTTTCAGGGAATACTATTTTTTGAGAAGTACTATAATTGGCAGATCGATTAAATACAAATTTTACACCTGCTTGCAAGGCTAAATTTTCGTAAACAACAAATTCTGCAAATGGTTCGAAAGCAAGAGATTTGACTTCCAATATAAAATTATGTCTTAAAGTGGCAAGAATAGGTACTCCTTCAATTCCAATTAAAACCTTTTCATCATCATTAAATTCAAAATCTGTTATTCGTTGAGTACCCTTTAGTGATAACTTTATTTTCTGATCGAGTAAATAATAATCTAATGAAAGACCCAGACCAAAATTTCCGGTTTTGGAATCAGCGGTAAAACTATTAATTGGTCGTTTAATACCTGCGGGAACTTGATTTTCGTTGCTGATACTTGAAATTGAATATTCCGGGTATAATGTCAATCCAAAATCTGCTGAATAGACAAATACCGAACTAAAAGATAATATTAAGCAAATTAAAAATACTCTCATCAAATCTCAACAATTACTCAGTAAAAAACAATTTTGAAGTAACACTATTAGGGCTACTAAGTGTTATTAAATAAGTTTTATTTTTCCCAATCATAAGATCGGATAAATATATTGTATAATTATAATCGCCATATTGTGTTTTTTTTGGGATATTATTCGACAAATCCGAAATCAAATTGCCATTAAGATCATAAATTTTCAATTTTACATATCCAATATAAGATAGAGTAACATCAAAATCACTTTTAACAGGATTTTGAGATAATTTAATTTTTAGAGAATTCTCCTGTACCTGAACAAGCCGAGGTATAGAATCATAGTAATAAATGTCAGAAATCTTCACATTTCCATCATCCAGGAATGTTTTAATACCTATACGCATAAAATATTCATTTAAATCGAAATATGTAAATTTTAGATTAGTCGCAGGCGAATTTCCTAATAAAGCAGTAAAATTGATTTTGGTAATAGTATCACCATTTTTTATTTTATTCTTATCAAAATATTTAAAAAATGTTAATCTATGAATACCATTTTCAATATTTCCCCTATCATTCACATTTGTCGGTGTCAGTACTGAAGAATTAAATTCAATTCCAAAACTGAAAACATTTTCTCTTTCGCTAATTTTGAAGCTATCAAGAATAATTGGTACATCAAATTTTTCTCCAATTTTTACATTAAAATCAGGTATTCTGAAATAATATTTTGGCTTAGCTTCATTTGTTATATTAGCTTCCAGAAATACTTTGACAGTATCTTCCTTTGATTCTTCCTTTTCTTTAAATATAAGATAGCAAATATTAGAAAATTGGCCCGGCACAAAATAAGAGCAGCCAAATTTAATAACTCTTTTATTATCACGAGGGATAACCATGTGTTTTTTATCTTCGACACTAAATGGAGAAAATGGCTTTTTTTCGAAGTCTATTCTATCAAGTTTATAAGTTTTGGAAGATTCATTTACAATTTGACACTCTGAAAACTGCTCAGGTGTGCCTTGCTCTATGTCTTTGAATATTAGCTTTTGAGGTTCTGCAAATAGCTTATCATCTGCATTTAAATTTGCAGTTAATAAACCACAAAAAACTATTATTATATATATCATTCTCATATTAATTCTCCCAATTAAATACTCCTATAAGAGTAATAACAAATTACAAAAAAAAAATGTAACAAAAATCTAAAATGTAACAAAATAATTTTTCGTGTATTTCTTTTATAAGATGTTATTCACTAACTAACAAGGGTTAATATGATGAAAAAATATTTATCTTTCATTTTCTTGCTTGCTATTCTTTTAGGCATTAATGGCAAGAATACTTTAGCTGCAAACTTGCAAGCTCCTATAAATCTTAAGGCTAGTTTGATTGATGGTAAAGAACTG
>CAZBNQ010000280.1:0-4684 GCA_964493035.1 uncultured Hyphomicrobiales bacterium
GAACAAGCCAACGTAGGCTACAGTTTATAATAGAAATTTAATATTAAAATATTTTAATCTGGAGAAGTCATGTCAAAAGACAAAAACACAAAGAAAGCTTCCGAAAAATATGTATATTTCTTCGGTGGCGGCAAAGCTGAAGGCCAAGCAGATATGAAGAATTTATTAGGTGGCAAAGGTGCTAACCTATGCGAAATGGTAAACATGGGATTGCCAGTACCTGCAGGCTTCACAATAACAACCGAAGTATGTACATATTTCTATGCAAATGGCAAAACATATCCAAAGAGCTTATATAACGAAGTAGAAGAAGCAATCACAAAGATTGAAAAAGACATGGGCGCAAAATTTGGCGATCCAAAGAACCCATTACTACTTTCAATTCGTTCAGGTGCTCGCGCTTCAATGCCTGGCATGATGGATACAGTATTAAATCTTGGTTTGAACGATACAACAGTAGCCGGCTTGATTGAAAGAACAGGCAATGCTCGTTTTGCTTATGATTCATACCGCAGATTTGTTGCTATGTATGGCGACGTAGTGCTCGATCTCAAGCCACAATCCAAAGATGAAGAAGATCCATTTGAAGTAATTCTTCACAACAAGAAAAAACAACGTGGTGTATCGCTTGATGTTGAATTGACAGCTGATGACTTAAAAGAATTGGTTGCTGAATTCAAACAAGCAATTAAAGAAAGAACAGGTTGCGATTTCCCAGATGATCCTAAAGAACAACTTTGGGGTGCAGTTGGTGCTGTATTTAACTCATGGATGAACAACCGCGCTATCGTTTATCGTAAATTAAATAATATTCCTGAAGCTTGGGGTACTGCTGTTAACGTTCAAGCAATGGTATTCGGTAACTTGGGCGAAGATTCAGGTACTGGCGTTGCATTTACTCGTGATGCTGCAACAGGCGATAACTACTTCTATGGCGAATTCTTGATGAATGCTCAAGGCGAAGACGTAGTTGCCGGTATTCGTACTCCACACAAGATCGAATTATTGAAAGATATTGATTTAAGTTCATATAATGAATTAATGAAAATCCGTGCTATTTTGGAAGAACACTATCGTGATATGCTCGATATCGAATTCACAATTCAAAATGGTAAATTATATATGCTTCAATGCCGTGTTGGTAAGAGAACAGCTATGGCTGCTATCAAAATTGCGGTTGATATGGTTAACGAAAAACTTATCAAACCAAAAGATGCATTGATGAGAATCGAACCAGACCAATTAAACCAATTATTACGCCCAGTATTTGACTTAAATGAAAAGAAAAAAGCTTTGGATGCAGGCAAATTGGTTGCTAAAGGCTTGAATGCTGGTCCTGGCGCTGCTTGCGGTAAAGTTGTATTTAATGCTGAAGATGCAATCGAATGGGCTGCTAAAGGCGATAAAGTTATCTTAGTTCGTATCGAAACATCTCCAGAAGATATCGCTGGTATGAATGCTGCTGAAGGTATCTTGACAGCTCGCGGCGGTATGACTTCTCATGCTGCTCTTGTTGCTCGCCAAATGGGTAAAGTTTGCGTTGCTGGTTGCGGCATTTTGAATATTGATTATAAAGCTCGTACTATCCAAGTTGAAGGTACTGACTTTATTATTAAAGAAGGTGAATTCATTTCTATCGATGGATCTACAGGCGAAGTTATTAATAGTGCAGTTGCTACTAAACCAAGTGAAGTAGTTGAAGTGCTTGTAACTAAAACTTTAGATGCTAAAGATGCTCCAGTTTATCAAATGTATAAACAAATTATGGATTGGGCAGATGAATACCGCGTGCTTAAAGTTCGCACTAATGCAGACCAACCAGATCAATCAGCTAATGCTGTTGCTTTTGGTGCAGAAGGTATTGGTCTTTGCCGTACAGAGCACATGTTCTTTGGCGAAGGTAAAATCGGTCCAATGCGCGAAATGATTTTATCAAACAACGTTGAAGATAGAAAGAAAGCTTTGGCTAAACTTCTTCCATTGCAACGCGAAGATTTCGAAGGTATATTCTATGCTATGGACGGTCGCCCTGTTACAGTTCGTACTATCGATCCTCCATTACATGAGTTCTTACCACACGACGAAAAAGGTCAGAAAGAAATCGCAAAAGAAATGGGTATCGATGCTAAAATCGTTAAAGAAAGAGTTGAAGCGTTACACGAATTCAACCCAATGCTTGGCTTCCGTGGTTGCCGTTTAGGTTTGATTTATCCTGAAATTACAGAAATGCAAGCTCGTGCTATCTTCGAAGCTGCTGTTAATGTAATTAAATCAGGCAAAAAAGCTCTTCCTGAAGTGATGATTCCTCTTGTTGGTAACGTTAAAGAATTAAAACACCAAGAAGAAATCGTTCGCAGAGTTGCTGGCGAAGTTATGAACGAAACTGGCGTTAAGTTCGAATATTTAGTTGGTACAATGATTGAAGTTCCTCGCGGTGCTATAACAGCCGGCGAAATTGCAGAAGTTGCTGAATTCTTCTCATTTGGTACAAACGACTTGACTCAAACTACTTTGGGCTTGAGCCGCGACGATGCCGGTCGTTTCTTGCCAGAATATGTAAATAGAGATATCTATGCTGTTGATCCTTTCGTTTCTATCGATCAAAGTGGTGTTGGTTTCTTAATGAAACACGCTGTTGCTGCTGGCAAATCTACTCGCGAAAATATCAAACTTGGTATTTGCGGCGAACATGGCGGCGATCCTGCTTCTGTTGAATTCTGCCATAATATTGGCTTGGCTTATGTTTCTTGCTCACCATTTAGAGTTCCTATTGCTCGTTTGGCTGCTGCTCGCGCTGCTTTGAGAGAAAAAGCTGCTAAAAAAGCTGCTAAAGCTGCAAAAAAAGAAGCTAAAGAATCTAAAAAAGATAAAAAGAAAAGCAAAAAATAGTTTTGCTTGATGGCTAAATCTTTTATTTGATTTAGTTATAAATTTCGGCTTTAATATTGATTACTTTTAAGTATGATTTATTAAAGCCGTTTTTTTTATCTGTAATACTATTTTATATTTTTTGTAACATTTTATTTTGTTCTGCGTAAATATTTCTAAAGAATAAATTTCTATTAAAGGAATAAGAAAATGGGAAAGCAATTATTTAGATCTCGACAAAGTAGAATATTAGGTGGCGTCGCTGGCGGGGTGGCTGAATATTTCGATATCGATCCGGTATTGGTTAGAGTAATTTTCATTGTTACTACTATTGGTTACGGAGTTGGAATTTTTGCATATATTATTATGTGGATTATTGTGCCTGAAAGAAAAAAAGTGTATTTAGATCCCGAACAAAAAGTATATACCGAAGAGAATTATAAAGATTTTGTTGGTAATGAACAATTTAGTCAGGAAGGCTCTTTCTCATCATTCTCAGAAAAATATGAGGCAAAAAAAAGCTCTAAAAAAATGTTGTTTGGCTCAATACTTATTATATTAGGTGGATTATTATTATTGAATAATATAATTCCGGAATTTGATTTCGACTTTGTTATGCCTTTGATTATTATAGGCATTGGCGCTCTAATTTTAATAAAAAGTAAATCATCTAAATCCGGAGAATATAATGAAATCAAGTAGTGTTTTTTGGGGTGTATTCCTAATTACAATAGGATTGATTTACTTTGGCGAATCAATAAATTTGTTCCAGACTGACCTGTCGGGCTTGGTTAAGCTTTGGCCCTTGATTATAGTTTTCATTGGTATAAGCTATTTCAAAATCCCAAATATTTATAAATTAATTTTGTCAGGTCTTAATGGTATTTTGTTTGGATTAATATTGGTTGGTATGCTTAGCTGCAGATGCTCGCACGGCTGCCCTGCAAATTGGTTTTCTCATTCTAATGTAACAATTAATACTGAACATAAAAACTTAGTTACAAAATCCATAGCTTTAGATTCATTAGTTACTAGTGCCAATTTGAATATTACAGCCGGTGCTAGTTCGATAGACTTGGAAGGCATTACTGATTCTTTGATGATGTATACTGCTGAGTCTGAAATTATCAATGTGCAATATGATAAACAATCTGAAAAAAGTATTGCAAATTTAAATTTAAAATTGGGTGAGTCTAATGATATTAATGTTTCAAGACATACAGAAATAGCTCTAAATAATAATATTAATTGGAAGCTTAACGTTAATGCCGGAGCTGGCGATTTGTCATTAGATTTATCGAAACATAAGGTGAATGAAGTTAGTATTCAGTCTGGTGTTTCCTCTTGTTTTTTGAAATTGGGGAATAGAGCTGATACTGTTAATATTGATGTAAATACTGGTGTTTCTTCTGTCGATATCGAAATTCCTAAGGATATGGCTTGTAAAATACAATTAAAGGAAGGTTTGTCGGATATTAATTTGGACGAATTTAATAAAGTTAATAATAATATATACTTAACTGATAATTTTGATAAGACTAAAAAGGTGATTTTTATTAATTATGAAGGTGCTTTATCTTCATTATCGGTAAATAGATATTAAAAGTTTGTAAAGATAATCTCATAAACACACACATACCCTAATTGAAAGGAGGTCTCAGTATCTGAACCTTCTTTTTTGTTTTTCCACAATAGTATTTTTATTTGACTGCAAGTAATAAATTAAGTTTTAGTTGATTCGAAGTATTAGTGAATGATACGAAGTGAAGAAGATAAGCCAAATTCAGGTGCTTAGATTTTATCAAGAAGAAAGAAA
>CAZBNQ010000281.1:0-4660 GCA_964493035.1 uncultured Hyphomicrobiales bacterium
GTAGTTTTTGTTTAGCAAGTGTGATAGCTTTCAAGTGTTTAGCTGTGGAATTGAAGTTTTGAGTTGAATTAGTAAAAGCAGTTTCAGCAATTTTGAAAATATCTAAAAATACATCATTTTTATAGTTCAGATAATCTTCGATCGATTCAAATTCAGTTTCTGAGCTGTTTTTAACAAAATTGAGATACAATGCCTCCATCATTGCCCAATAATTCTTCTCTACATTTAATGATTTTGTAAAGCGTTTTATATCTTCTCTCTCGTCTTTACTCAAATTTGAAGTCTCATCTTTGCTCCAATAAAGTATGTATCTACCAAGAGTTTCGAGCGAAAAGAATAGATTTTTTGCTTGTTTTTCTGCTGAATCAATAAAGTCTGATATGTGAGGAGCAAGTTCAACAAACATTTTGGGATAAAATGGCAGTGACTCTTTTTTTCTTAATAATACCTTTGCTTGATCATTAAGAAGTCCATAAGCTTCAATTTCAAAATATGAAGAATTATTATAGCCTAATTTATATAAATTAGATGCGACAAATGAAATATTTTTCGGAGGTCTTACTCCACTAGACTTTGCAGTTTGAAAGATTACTTCAGAATTTCTCCATAAAGCTTTGTCGAGATCGAATCTAACTGATAGAAGTTTTTCGTTGCCTTGTCTTTTTGCCATAAGAGGATCATCAAATTCCAATTCTAATCTATCACCTTGATGGAAAAACATTTGAGCTTTATTTTTACCAAATATTATATTAGCATTTTCATCAAATGAATCAGGGCTTTTAAAATCAAAAACAATACTACGTGATTGCCATGTTAAATAATCGATGTAATCAATAGGAACACGGCTTTCACACTTTATTGTTTTTGGTTTTTCCCATTCACATATTCCATTATTAATATAAATATTATCATAGTCTGTATTTAAAAGTAATGATTTGAAAAGCGATTTTTCTTTAATCCAAAAAGTACATCCACCGATTAGTGGAGCTCCGGAAAAGTTGAATGGCTTTGAAATTCCACCACCAACAGAGTATGATTGAGCATTGATAATAATAATAGCAAGTTTCCAAATAGGTATAATATAATCTTTGCTATCATAAGTATGATCGAAAAGTGTAGCATTATTGGCTGAAGCATCTTCATGCCTAAGTTTTGAAAAAGGTGTAGATGCATTTGATAGCGTATTTAAACACTGATAAAATGGTCTTTCTTTATCAAAAATATCAAATCTATCGTGCCATTTTGAGAAATAATCTTTAGCACAATTCACATCAAATTTGGAGGAATGCCAGATTTCAAGCCAATTACTTTCTTTATTAACTTCGTAAATTCGAATCAATAAAGCTTGCAGAAATCTGTTTAGAGAAATTGTTTCCAGCGGATAGTCGCAATAAATTTCTCTGATTTTATGAGCTTTTTCGAAAAGCTCTATAAGACTCAGCTTGCAATTGCTGTTGTCATCCATAATTACAGGAATCCAAGCTTGGTCTATCAAATTAAAGGATGCCATTATTTACTCCTTGTTTTTTAAACCATATTTATTGTCATAATAAAAATCGCTTTTGTGATTGATTATCAGTAGCTTGCTGCCACGAAGCAATTTGTTGTGCTTTTGAATTTTTTCCCACCAAGAAAAAGATTGACAGATTTTAGCAGATTGATGAGAGTAAAGAGATATTTTATTAATCAATAATTTATATAATTGTTGATTGTCTAGTTGATAATTGTCAGTATCAATTTCATCTGTAAAATCAGAGTCAAGATAGTATTTGTCATTATTTTCGAATAAAAGAATCAAATTGTCAGTATCGGCTCCCAGCCTAGTTTTAGCGACTATTCCTTTTCCATCGTTTTCTTCAATAAGATTGATATTGCCATAATCTAAAATTTTATTAAATTCATTTGCCGGGAATATCATGACTTTTAAAGATTCATTTTCTGCAATTAGTTGATCTGTTCTAAATTTCTTTATTGCCTCTATGATTTTAGATTTTGCATCATTATTTAGATTTAATGATAAAAGCAATTCATTGTCCTCATCAACTTTATAATACACTGATTCTACAGGTGCGCGAAAATCTTTGTGAAAATTCCAATTATCTTTGTTTTGAACAATTGCATAATAAGTCCTATAAAGAAAAATTGCTGAATAAATATTATCATCTTTAAGAATTGGCAACTCCGATTCGGAAGCGTGATGTGTAGAGATAATAAATTTTGGAATTTCATAATCTGCCAACCTATTTTTTGTATGTCTATGCAATCGACCAGCCCTTTGAATTAGTAAATCGATTGGAGCTAAATCGCTTATAATAATATCAAAATCAATATCTAAACTTTGTTCAACTATCTGAGTGCTTACGAGTACAGATGGTATTGAATTTGAATTTTTACCATATAAACTCAAAACAATGTGTTCAATGTTTTCTCTGTCTTTGACGGTAAATTTTGAGTGGAAAAGGTATTTATTAGTCGTAGATAATAAATCAAAGATTTTTTGGGAACGCTTTACTTTATTTACAATTACGAGAACTTTAGCACCATTGGTGCAATGAAAATCTGCAAGTTGAGCAATATGGATTTCATCAAAATCGCAAAAATCAATAATAAACTTATTATTTTCGTTATTTTCGTAGCGTGGCTTGAAATAATAATTTACTATAGAATTATCGTTTATTACGTTAACTACAGGATATTCAGAGTTGTCAATATAATTTGCATTGTTATTCCAAGCTTGTATTAATTTATTCTTAGTTTCTAAAGGTAAAGTAGCCGATAGTAATATAACATTAGCTTTGAGTGCTTTCAGCCAATTAATTAGATGAACTAATAATTGGCTCATATACAAATCATAAGCATGAACTTCATCAAAAATGATAGTTTTACCACTAAGAGAATAAAGTCGTAGGAAGAAATGCTTAACATAAAGAACAGAAAATAGTGCCTGATCGACAGTACCAATACCATAAGGAGCTAAGAATGCCCTTTTGCTATTATTGAACCATTCGAATGCCTCGAAATTGTCATCATCTGAACTGATTTCTGTAGGAGTTATTGCAGATTTGAGATTATTAATTAAAGTGTTTCCATGAATGAGTTTCAAATTGATATTTTGGCTTTTGTCTGCATTACTAATAAAATCAGTAAACCTATTCATCAATCCATTGCTTGTAGCCTGTGTAGGCATAGCAACATAAACACCGGAATTTTTATTGCAGGCGAGCCTGGCAGCAAGATTAAAAGCCGCTTCGGTTTTTCCTTCGCCAGTTGGTGCTTCTATAATTATCAAATTTGAATCATCATATAATTGACAATTAATCGAGATTTTCTGTAGATCGCGTGGAGTTTTTATTTGTGGAAATAGTTGATTCCATTGTGAATTAGTAATATTTGGAACAGAATTTATCCCACTTTCTGAAACAGCTTTTTTTGCTCTTTTTTTTGATATTTCGAAATATTTTTCTGGTGAATATTCCAAATATTCGAAAGTAAAAATATTAGAATCTGAGCCTAGCCAATCTGAAAGAGTAATCAAGCCCGACAAATATGCAGCATCGGAAGTATTTGATAATGATATTGATTTGAAGTCGATTGGATTAATATTTGTAAGTGTAAAGAAATTATCCAGAATTTCAAATTGAACATTTTTCCATTTTGCATCTCCTAAAATTGATCGCGCAGAATGTGTAGAATCCTCAAAGTATATAGGATTGAACTTGCTATGATGTAGGATAATATATTTGAATACTTGAAAAAAATCATGATTCCATATATCAAAACTATCGAGACCGTATTTATCTTTAAGGTAAATCATAAGAATTTGTACTGATGACTTTTCGTGCCTTTGACTTTTAGAACTGTTCTGAAAGTAAGGATTAGCTTTTCCAATATCATGTAGACCAATTAGAGCAGCCCATAGATTTGCTTCATGTTTTGTGAATGAATCAAGACAAGTAAAATTATTTATGTTGTTGTTGATCAATAGCAAAGCTGTGTGATAGACATCAATCATATGATAAAGTAATGGGTGGAATTTCCCTTCAGATTTTTTTGCCCAAATTGATTTTGCATCCATAAAATCTACCTTAAATTTTATAAGATAAAAGATGAAAAAAGTAAGTAATTGATATATCTATGCAATAACGCATATACGCACAACGAAAAATGGATAATAAAAATCCTTATTTATATTCAGCTAAGCAAATATAAACTAAATCCTTATTAATTATTATGAGCAAATACAGTTTAAGTATAAATAAATAAACTATTTAGGAATGCTCCTAATAACTGAGAATATGTTTTAATATTATGTTGTTAAATTAATTGCCTTATACTGTTCAATTATGCTTACTATATATCAATTGCCAGACTTATTAGATAAGGTATAAGTTGCTTATGTAGATAGATTCTCCTTTATAATATTATTTATAACTTATTATCTTATCAGTATTAAGATTTACTGAATTAATAAATATTTTATCGATTACAATATAAAATTTCAATTTCAAAAAAACAAAACAAATTTTAGTCAATTAACAATAATACAAATATAATTCGATGAGCGCAAAGAACTGTCATTAGATACACAAAATACAATTAAATTAATATGAATGATAGATGAAGAATTAATGCAATGAACAAGAATATATTTTTAATGGGA
>CAZBNQ010000282.1:0-4657 GCA_964493035.1 uncultured Hyphomicrobiales bacterium
CCGGGCTATTTTTTGATTGTTTGGGATTTTATTAGAGCTGCTCGCGAATTAGGGGTAAGTGTTGGTCCTGGTCGTGGATCTGCTGCTGGAAGTCTTGTTGCTTATGCCCTTGGTATTACTAATGTAGATCCATTGCCTTATGATTTGCTTTTTGAGCGCTTCCTCAATCCTGAGCGTATTTCAATGCCCGATATCGATATTGATTTTGCTGATGATAGGCGAGATAGGGTAATCGATTATGTAAAAAGAAAATATGGTGAAAATGCTGTTGCTCAAATTGTTACTTTTGGTAAACTGTCATCAAGGCAGGTAATTACTGATGTCGGTAGAGTGCTATCTGTCGATTTGAAAACTGTAAAAAATATTACATCAAAAATTCCAGTAGTTAGAGGCAAGGTTAAAAAAGTAGCCGAAGCTTTGGAAATGACAGATTTGCAGTGGCTCAAAGAATCTGATGATACTAAACTTAAAAATTTGGTAGAATTTTCGAAAGTACTTGAAAATAGAAATAGAAATACAGGCGTACATGCTGCTGGTGTGGTTATTGCTCCAGGAGAAATCTCAGATTATGTACCTCTTTATCAATCTGCAAAAACGAAAGCAGAAACATCTGAATATATAACTCAATATTCAATGGCAGAGCTCGAAAAAGCCGGATTAGTCAAAATGGACTTTTTGGGTCTTCGCACACTATCAATTATTGATAATTCATTGGCTATGATAAAAGCTAATTATGATTTAGAAATTGATATTGATAAAATTGATTTTAATGATAAGAAAACTTATGATTTGATGGGTGAGGGAACTACTTTAGGCGTGTTTCAGTTCGAATCTCCCGGAATGCAAGAATATTTGAGAAGGTTAAAACCACAGAACCTAGAAGAAATAACAGCGATGAATGCCCTTTATCGTCCGGGTCCTATGGATAATATTCCCGAATTTATTGATAGAAAATTTGAAAGAAAGCCGATCACTTACCTTCATCCAATTATGGAAAAAGCCTTGAAAACCACCTATGGTATTATAGTATATCAAGAACAAGTAATGCTTTTGGTACAACATATTGCAGATTTTTCGCTTGGGCAAGCCGATATTCTGCGTCGTGCGATGGGTAAAAAGAAAATCAGTGAAATGGACAAAATGAAACCCATTTTTATTGAAGGGGCTGCTAATAAAGGTATTAGTGAATCATTAGCTTTAGAAATTTTCGACTTGATATATAAGTTTGCTGATTATGGTTTTAATAAATCACACTCACTTGCTTACTCATATTTAGCTTATCAAACTGCTTGGCTTAAAGCAAATTATCCTGCAGAATTTTTAGCTGCCAACATGACAGCGGAACTAAATGATCAAGCTAAAATTGTATCTTTGATTGAGGAAGCAGCAAAATTTGGTATTAAAGTACTACCCCCAAATGTAAATACGTCTGGTCCTGGTTTTGTTGCCAAAGGCAATAACATTTTCTTTGGGATGGCTGGAATCAAAAATGTTGGTGTGCCAGCAGTCGAAAGCATTGTAGAAGCTCGCAAAAATGGGGAATTTACATCATTTTTCGATTTTATATCAAGAGTCGATACAAGATTGATTAATAAAAGAACACTCGAAGCTCTTATATATGCGGGTGCATTTGATTCCTTAAATTGCGGTCATAGAGCTGCTCTTACTTTGTCTATAGAAGCAGGTTTGGAATATGCAAAAGCTATACACGAATCTGCAAATTCAAGTATGGATAGTTTGTTTGGTGGAGAAGCATCCGCAGCACCTGCCGAGCCTAAAATACCTGATATTAAAGAATGGCCCGAAAAAGTAAGACTAGAAAATGAAAAATCTGTACTTAGTTTTTATGTATCCGGACATCCAATTAATAGCAGCGAAATAGCAATTAAATCTCTTTCTACTCCTATAAAAGATTCAGATTTGGAATTTGATGATGATGAGACTCATGAACTTGGGTATTTTAGGATAGGAGGAATTTTGAGTGATATTAAAAAGCGATTAGATAAGAATAATGAAAAAATTTGCTTTGCTACTCTCGAAGATTTCTATAGAAAAATTGAACTTAAGTTTTGGAGCAAAGCTTATCAAAAGTTTGAAGATCTGATAGTTCCAGATGCTGTTGTTGTATGTGAAGGAAGATTATCTGTTAGTTCTAAGCAATTTGGGCTTACAGTCGATGAAATGTATACTTTAGATGAAGCCATTAAAAAATATTGTTTTGGATATAAATTATTTATCGATTTATCAAATTTTGATGATTCGGCTCTTGACAAACTACATCAAGAGATTAGACCTGATCTTGATTTAGATCATAGATTGTATTTCTTTGTAAGGGATAGTAAATCTTCTTATAGAAGGAATTTCTCTTCAATGAATGTTTCTATTCCGGTAGATAAAGAAACCTCAAACCGCATTGCAAAATATTTTGGAACTCAGAATGTAAGATTCATTGAGTCTGGACCGGTTCAAAAACAAAATAATGAAAATGGCAGAAGAAAGTGGATTAAGAAATAAATAAAAAAGAGGCAGACTTTTGCAGCCTGCCTCCCTTTGGCAATTTCACTTTACAGAGGATTTTTTAACGTGAAATTATTAATTTGTTTGCTTTTACGCTATTTTCTGTTTCAACAATAACAATATATGAGCCTATAGCTAAATTGCTAACGTCAAAATTGAAAGTATTTGATAAACTTAAATCTGCAGTCATTGATTTTACTTCCTGACCATTGATAGCGAGTATTCTAATCAAAGCAATACCTTTGCTGCCATCAAATTTAATTGAAGCATTGTTGATTGCAGGCATTGGGAATACGCTAATTTCAGAATTATCACTTACATTGTCGTCAATTCCTGTTACTGCTTCGGCATCAAGAGTAATATCGATATTTTGATCGCTCTTAGTTTCCATATCAGATTCGATTGTTGTTTCGTATGAGTCATATCCGACTTTATCTGAAATAAGAGTATTGACTCCGGTTGCAACATTATTCAATGCAAATGTTCCAATATCATCAGTATTTGCGTAATCAATAACGTCATTGTTTTTGTCTACTAAGAATATATATGCACCGGCGATTGGTTTTGTGTTATCTTCGTCAACACCAAATACAATACCTTTACCATCTTTTTCGCGTATTGTACCTTTAATTTTAACGATACCTTTTTCTTTCTTAGCTAAATGCTTGATTGTAATTGAAGCATTTGTAGAATCACTTATTTTAATTTCAGTAGCTTGCTTCCATTTACGAACAACGAAATCATTTTCTTTGTAGTAGCCGGGGACTAAAGCTTTATCAAAAGGAACTGATTCGATAACATAAGTGCCATAAACAAGCTTGTCGAGAGTAAAGTTACCGGCATCATCAGTTTCTGTAAAGGCAATATATCT
Organism: uncultured Hyphomicrobiales bacterium; assembly: GCA_964493035.1. Taxonomy (GTDB): domain Bacteria; phylum Bacteroidota; class Ignavibacteria; order Kapaibacteriales; family UBA2268; genus JAUQWR01. The sequence goes on from CAZBNQ010000282.1 coordinate 3,389, forward strand.
TTCGTTGTTAGGTATTTTTGTTATAGCTCTGGCAATAATTTTTGATTTAATACCAACATTAGCAGTATCAACAACTTTACCTGAAATTGAACCTGATTCGGTAATAAACTTGCTATTCAAAGCGAAATCTATAGACAAATTAGTATCAGCAAAGCTCAATTTTGTAGCTTCGGTTGGAGTATAAACTCCATCATAGAATTGAGAAATATATAATTTAGATTTTTCTTTGGCTTCCGCACGTGCAATATATTTATAAGAATCAGACAATTCGATTGAATACTCACCATTTTTATTAGTTTCTGCCAAGAATTGTTTTTTGTATATTTCTTTATCAGCAGGCATACCAGGCAATACTTCCGCAATTTGGAAATAGATCTTTGCTTGAATTGGATCAGTTGTGGAAGCATCAGTAACTTTGCCCTTCAAAACGAATTTTTTAGGAGTAGGAATAGCTTCAACAACGAAATCAATATTTATGGTATCACCACATTTAACGTTAATTACTTCAGCATTTGCTACTTCGCTAGCATTATTATACCATTCATGGAAGTAGCCTTTGCCGACGGTTTCGATAATGTATGAACCTTCGTAAGCTTCAAGCTCGAAACTTCCATCATCTTCATTTTCGTCTTTTATTACGTATTTTTCTGCATTCTTGTTCTTATTCCATGCATAAACGACTCCACGAGCAGGACTTCCGTCAGCAAATTTGATTGTACCTTTTATTACTGCACAATGCTCTGGTTTTGGATCGATAACATTTGTATCAACTTTTATTTTGATTTCTTGACGAGCATAGAGTTTAGGATTTTCTACTGAAAAAGCAATAAGCGAAAATCCATAGACACCTAAATCAGCAGTGTAGTTCAGCTCACCGGTCAATGTATCGATTGTCATTGTTGAAGGATACTTACCTTCAAGAGCAAAATGAACATCTGATTTCAAGTTAGTGGAGATTTTTGGTAAGTAATTCCAAACATCATTTGGTTTCAATTTGACATAACCTTCGTTGGCAGGTTTAGAAACAAATTTGATATATGGTTTTTCGACCTTTTCGATTTTAACCGAAACAATATTGCTATTAGAGCTAACGAGTTTTTTACCATCTTCTAAATATAATGAGACTAAATAAAGAGAATATTCTCCGGGACCAAGCTTATAAAATTCAAAACTTGTTTGTCCTTCATTTTTGAATGTGACTAAATTTTTGAATTTTATTGGGTCGCTAATATCAGCAAAAGCATAGTAAACGGCGAAATGAGTCGGAAC
>CAZBNQ010000283.1:0-4634 GCA_964493035.1 uncultured Hyphomicrobiales bacterium
TAATTTATCATGATTTTTATAAACGGATATTTTAGTGCAGTTATTCTACAATCTCGCCAAATAAAGTGGCAGAGCTTGAACGTTTGATTTTAACTGTCACATAGTCGCCTTGCGAAAATTTTGCATCAGGATTAGGGAAAATCACAACTTTATTTGTGTCGGAGCGGCCCATCCAGTCTTCGGGATTTCTTTTGCTTGGGCTTTCGACTAATACTTTATGAATATTTCCTTTTTCGAGATGATTAATTTCTTTGGCAATTTTATTTTGCATATCTATAATTTCGTTCAATCTTCTTAATTTTTCTTCTTCAGGGATATCATCAGGCATATCAAATGCTTTTGTATTTTCGCGAGGAGAATACTTAAACATAAATGCACCCGAATATTTTACTTCTTGGAGCAAGCTTAAAGTAAGTTGGTGATCTTCTAAAGTTTCGCCTGGAAAACCAGCAATAATATCGGTTGTGATTGCAATGCCTGGCATGAGTTCACGAATTTTTGAGATTCTTCCAAGATAATGCTCGCGATTATAGCCTCTATTCATCATTTTTAGTACTCTATCAGATCCGCTTTGAACAGGCAAATGAATGTGTTTGCAGATATTCTCATGCGAAGCCATTACTTCAATTAATTTATCGCTCATATCTCGTGGATGTGATGTAGTATATCTGATTCTAACATTAGGCACTGCAAGAGCACAATCAGAAATAAGATCGGCAAAATCTTTGTTTAATTCTTTATCTTGGTAGCTATTAACGTTTTGTCCAAGCAAAGTAATTTCTTTGAAACCTTTTGCAGCAAGCGAAGCAACTTCTTCGACTATAGAAGTATGCGAACGTGATCGTTCGCGGCCTCTTGTGTATGGCACAACGCAATATGAGCAAAAATTGTTGCATCCTCTCATAATTGATAGCCAGGCATTGACACCATCGGTACGCAAAGGAATAATATCTTCGTAGGTTTCCACTTTGCTAAGCTCTACAGCAACACCTTTGACTCCACCCATGGCATGCTCGAGAAGAACAGGGAGTTTTCTGTATTCATCGGGTCCGACTACTATACTTACTATATCTTGAATATCAATGAGTCTTTCGTTGAATCTTTCAGCCATGCAACCAATAACACCAACCACTAATTTGTTTTTTCTCTTTTTGTATTTTTGAGAAAAATGGGTGAGACGCTTAAAAATTCTAGATTCAGCATTTTCTCTAACCGAGCAAGTATTGAGCAAAACAGCATCGGCATTATCTATATTATCGGTAGTATCCCAGCCTTGTTCGCGCATAATACCAGAAACAATTTCAGTATCGTTCAAATTCATCTGGCAGCCGTAGGTTTCGATATATAGTTTATATGTTTCAGTCATTTCCATAATATTTTGAAAACAATTATTCATAAAATTGCTAAACTAAGAAAAAAAATTAAGCTAACCTAAAACTAATAGCATGAGTTATAAGAATGATAATGAAAAGAATAAGAAAAAGAAAACTAAACAATAATTAATTTATTAACAGAATAATATTTTTTAAATTAAATAAGTTGAAATAAAAGAAGGGTAATATGCAGAATAATAACACGCAGCCAAAGATGTTGGCACAACTTGGATTGTTTACAACTACAGCGATAGTAGTAGGCGCAGTAATAGGTTCCGGAATATTTAAAAAGCCTGCATTAATGGCTTTGAATGTTGGATCACCGGAAATAATGATGGCTATATGGGTGATAACCGGATTAGTAACATTATTTGGGGCACTGACAAATGCTGAAATAGCAGGTATGATAACTGCAACTGGCGGGCAGTATATATTTTTCAAAGAAATGTATGGTGAACTCACTGCATACTTATATGGTTGGTCGATATTTGCTGTGATTCAAACCGGATCGATTGCTTCAATAACGTATGTGTTTTCGGAATATACTCAATATTTTATACAGTTGCCTCGGTTTGCGCCTGAGATAGAGCGGGCATGGGACTTGTTTATTCCATTTATTGGGCATATTTATCCTTTAGAAAATATTGGTGTGAAAGTGCTAACTGTATTGCTAATCAATTCTTTGTCTATAGTAAATTTCTTTGGAGTGAAGCTTGGCGGAAGAGTATCAGCATTCTTTTCTGTAGCTAAAGTTGCAGCAATTTTGGTTTTAGTATTTGCTTGTTTCTTTATAGCAGATGGCAATTGGGGCAATTATGCCACAGATTCTGTAAGGTTTGCTTCGGGCGATTTTTCATTTTTTGCCGGGATAGTAGCTGCTTTTTCCGCTGCTTTTTGGGCTTATGACGGATGGAATAATATTACTTATATTGCCGGCGAAGTGAAAAACCCTCAAAGAACTATACCACTGGCATTGACTTTTGGAACAATTATTATTATTGCTGTTTACCTTTTGATAAATATGGCATTTCTATATGTATTACCTATCGACGAGATGTCTAAATCTACTTTAGTAGCTGCAGATGCTGCGAGAAAAGCCATGGGAGCAATCGGCGGTGCTTTTGTAGCAATGGCAGTAATGATTTCAACTTTTGGCACTTCGAATGGAACAATAATGGTAAGTGCTCGTGTTTATTTTGCAATGGCTGAACGAAAAATGTTTTTTTCGCCTATTGCAAATCTTCATCCAAAATTTAGAACACCGGCTAATGCTTTGTTTATTCAAGCATTTTGGGCGTCTATGCTTGTAATTAGTGGTACATTTGATATACTTACTGATATGCTGATTTTTGTTAGTTGGATTTTCTATGCATTTGGTGCAATGGGAGTTTTTGTATTAAGAAAGAAAAGACCTGATGCACACAGACCTTATAAAGTGATAGGCTATCCAATCTTGCCTATGGTATTTGTTTTATTTGCATTTACATTTGTAATACTGACATTATATAATGATATTAGTTTATATTATTCTGGAAAGACTCAAATAATTAATTCATTGTTCGGTCTTATATTGGTAGCACTCGGCATACCATTTTATTATTATTTTAGGTCGAGAGCAAAAATAAATAATTAAAAAACAAATTGAGGAGATGAATATGGCGGCTGAAATTCTGAACATCCACCACTTGACACCTGAGCTTAGGAAAATAAGCAAAGTGGCTGATGCTATTAAAAACGGTGCTGTTATTTTATATCCCACTGATACAGGTTTTACTCTTGGATGCGCATTATCCAACAAAGAAGCAATCACCAGGCTTCGTCAGATTAGGCGATTGCCTGATAATAAAGCATTGACTTTTTTGTGTGATTCGCTTTCTAATATTGCTGAATTTGCTAAGGTTTCAAATTTAGCTTATAAAACAATAAAACGTTTGATACCCGGACCATATACTTTTGTGCTTCCGGCATCTAAGTTAGTACCGAAATTAGCTCAAGATGCCAAAAGAAAGACTTCTGGTATAAGAGTGCCAAATAATGATTTATCAACCTTATTGCTTAAGGATGTCGGCTCTCCAATTATCTCAATTTCTGCAAAATTAGATACTGATGATTTTGATAGAAATCCTGAGAGAATTATTGAAGCTTTTGCTCCAATGGTTGATATTGCTGTTAGTTCAGATGAATATTCATTTACCGGTGAATCAACTGTTATTGATATGACTACTGATGAATTTAAGATAATGCGCGAAGGCGCAGGAGTCGATAAAGCTTTTGAATTTATCGGTGAGCAAGATTAGATTTCTTATGAATTTCATTGAATTGAATAAGAATAATATTAAGGATGAGCACATTTGTTGTGCATTTTCCGATAAGAAATGTGCCGAAGGCTATGAATTAAAGAAAAAATGGCTTTCGGCACAGTTCGTTAATAATTATGTATTCAAAAAACTTGATGCAAGAGCTAAAGTGTTTATTGAATATGTAGATGCCGAATTTGCATGGGCTCCAATTGAAGCTCCTAATTATAAATTTATTGATTGCTTTTGGGTTTCCGGGCAGTATAAGGGCAAAGGTTATGCCAAATCATTAATTCAAGATTGTATTAATGATTCAAAAGATAAATCAGGAATTGTAGCAATAAGTTCAAGCAAAAAGCAGCCATTTCTAAGTGATAGAAAGTTTTTTGAAAAGCAAGGTTTTAAATTGGTAGATTCGTCGGAACCATACTTTGAATTGTGGGCTTTGAAATTTGACGAAAATGCTTTAGATCCGCAAATCAAAGATTGTGCTAAGTCTGGTATTTGCGATGTAGATGATGGGCTTGCTGTTTATTATTCTGATGCTTGTCCATTTACTGATTATTATGTAAATAAAGAACTTGCGGATGTTGCTAAAAAGCATGGATTTAGGCTTACAGTCAAAAAGATTGATAATATTGAAAAAGCACAAAACCATTTTGTACCATTTACTATTTTTAGTCTTTTCAAGGATTCAAAGTTTGTAACTCAGCAGATTCAGAGCGCAAATTCATTCGAAAAGTTGTTTTGTAAGTAAACTTATTTGATTATAATTGGCTATTTTATTGTGGGATTGGCTCAAAAAGAAATAATCCCTGAATTATAATTTATTGTAGAGACAGGTCTCAGACCTGTCTCTTGAGTAAAAAGGCCAAAAAGAAACAATCCCAGAATTATGATTTAGATTGAATTGTAGAGACAGGTCTCAGACCTGTCTCTTGAGTAAAAAGGCCAAAAAGAAACA
>CAZBNQ010000284.1:0-4572 GCA_964493035.1 uncultured Hyphomicrobiales bacterium
CTGACTCATTGCTTTAAAAAGAATATTTTGTTAGAAGCGCACTGCTACATTAATAATGATGGCGATTTTATTACCGGTCGTTCAAATGGTAATGGACAACCTTTATCGTATGGAGCATATTTTAGTTTCGGAACAAAACAGTTTGATAATGATTCGATAGTTCAAACGTTCTTCAAATCTATTTCATCAAATCTTGTTGTAAAAACACCATTAACTGAGTTTATCAATGTTAAAGTGTGTGAATTTAACGATCCAAATGAACTTGTTAGATATTACTTTGCCGAAGGTGTTGGACCAATCAAATACGAGTACTATAACAGTAAGTCTGAATTAGTAGAAACATTCGAGCTAATAAGTTATAAAGTAAAATAAAATTTTGCTTCCGATGCAAACTTCTAAAAAGAAAAAAGCCTTGAAACTATTAGTTTCAAGGCTTTTGGCTCCTGAGGAGGGACTTGAACCCCCGACCCTCTGATTAACAGTCAGATGCTCTAACCAGCTGAGCTACTCAGGAATCATTGTTTCTAAATGTCAAAAAAAATGACATTAATAAAAATTCGATTTCGAGGCAAAAAAAAACCTTGATTCAGTTTATCAAGGTTTTTGCTCCTGAGGAGGGACTTGAACCCCCGACCCTCTGATTAACAGTCAGATGCTCTAACCAGCTGAGCTACTCAGGAATCAAATTTATTGTATTTTCAAAGCACAATCATTTTGAGAGTACAAAAATACGAGAATTCTATATTCAGTGCAAGCTTTTTTTCGTGTTGGCATAAAAAAAATTCAAATATTTGATGAAATTTAGTAAGTTTGAATTGTTAAAAAATTGAAATTTAAAGAATTAAGTATTTTTAAAATTTTTATATGATTGTCAAAACGGATGCTATAACATTAAATGCACGTAAATACGGCGACTCCAGCAAGATAGTCGCTTTTTTCACTCGTGATTACGGCAAAATATCACTTATGGCAAAGGGAGTAAGATCAGCAAAAAACAAGTATGGTTCGGCTCTCGAACCATTAAGTTTTGTAGAATTGTTTTTCTATCAAAAGCATAATAATGAGCTTCATTTGCTTTCAGAAGTAAATATTAATAAGCAATTTCGTAGGCTTCAGTCCAATTATGATGCAATCACTTGCGGGCTGATAATTGCAGAATTGACTAATATTACTCAAGAAAATGATCATCCAAATTCGGAATTATTTGATTATCTGCTTAGTTCGATCGAATTGCTTAATTCTGCTGAAAAGAATTACTTCTCTGTTGTTGTTGCTTATATGTTTAAATTGGCAGAATCCTTAGGCTTTTTCTTAGATTTCAATTTTATGAATGTCAATGAATCAAATCCAAATCAATTATATCCGTTTTCATTAGAGCATGGATGCGCCGCTATTGCCGGAGAGCATAGCAAGGTGTTTAGAATGAGTGGGAATGTATTGAAAATTTTGAAGGAAATATTTGATTGTGAGCAACAAGACTCCGCTAAAATTGCAATTGATATTAGATCGCAAAATGAAATTCATGATTTTTTCGTGTCTTATTTGGGTTTCCATCTGGAGAAAAAAATTAATTTGAAGTCTTACAATTTATTAAATATATAAAATGATATCGGGAATAGCATTAACTCTTCTCTTCGTATTGGCTAACGCTTTTTTCGTTGCAGCAGAGTTTGCAATAGTAAAAGTTAGATTGTCTGTTATCGAGCTGAGAGTTCGATCTGGAAATAGTTTGGCAAAAATTGCCAAGCATATTGTTACACATTTGGATGCGTATTTATCTGCTACTCAGTTGGGTATTACCCTCACCAGTCTTGCTTTGGGCTGGATTGGCGAATCTGTAGTTGCTCAAATAGTATTGGATGTGATGGCTGCTTTTGGCGTTATTCTTGCGCCTGAGCTGGCTCATAAAATTGCTTTGCCTATCGCATTCATGACAATTACTATACTTCATATTGTCTTTGGCGAACTTGCGCCAAAATCTTTAGCTATTCAATATCCTGATAAAGTTACTATGGCAATTTCTTTGCCCTTGAGGATATTCTTTATTGTATTCAAACCTTTTATTTGGATTTTGAATGGATTGGCTAATTTGATTATTAGAATGGTTGGCTTGCAAACTGCAAACGAAGGCGAGCAAGTGCACTCTTCTGAAGAAATTAGATATTTGCTCGAAGAAAGTTCTAAAAGTGGCGAGATTGATGCCATCGAACATAAAATGTTAGAAAATATTTTCGATTTTTCTGATACACCGGTTAAGCAAATAATGGTGCCACGCACTCGAATTTCTGCAATTGAAATTGGAATGGAACTCAACGATATCATAGACAAGTTTATCGAAGAAGGCTATTCCAGAATGCCTGTCTATAGAGGTTCAATCGATGTGATAATCGGCGAAATTTATGGAAAGGACTTGATCAAACTTCAACGTCATCAAGATACAATTTCAATTAATGATATAATCAGACCTGCTCTTTTTATCAATGAAGAAGAAATGATTAGTATTTTGCTAAAAACTCTCCAGAAAGAGCATGCTCACATTGCTGTGGTTTTGAATGAATTTGGTGGTACTGCAGGCATTGTTACTCTCGAAGATATTCTTGAGGAGATAGTGGGAGAAATTCAAGACGAATATGATGAAGAAAAGCCAATGGTGGAAGAAACTTCAACAAATGAATATAACATTAGTGCATCGATAACAATTGATGATGTCAATGAATTGCTTCCGATTCCTTTGCCTGAAGATGATGATTATGAAACAGTTGGTGGATTTATCCTCTCGATCTTGGGTAGAATTCCCGAAAATGGTGAGAATTTGGTTTATGAAAGATATAATATTGAAATTACTAAAAGCTCGGATAGAAGAATTGAAGAAGTAAAATTGACTTTATTACCTGAAGTTAAGAATGAGGATGAAGAGTAATGAGCGATAAATATTTTGAATCGACAAAGGATTCGATTAATATAGTTCAAAATGAATTTGATGAATATCAAAATGCATTGTTTCCAAGCCGAAGTCCCGAATTTTTCTGTTTGGAATTGAATGGCGAAGCCGGAGAATTGGCTAATCTTGAAAAAAAATTGTGGAAAGGCAAAGATATTGAGTTCGATAAAATTGCTGATGAAGCAGCGGATGTCTTAATAGCTTTGATGAATTATTGCAACGCTAGAAAAATTAACTTAGGCGAGGCAGTTAAATTGAAATTAGATAGAATTGAGCAAAAAAGAGCGGAATTAGCAGAAAAAGGATTGGAATACTAATGGACTTGTTGATAATCTGTGGATTGATTGGTATCGTAGCTGGCGTGCTCGCCGGAATGTTTGGAATTGGTGGTGGTGTTGTTATTGTGCCTGCTTTAATTTTTATTTGTGGCTTTGCATTGCCTTCGGCAAGTGGTACTTCGCTGGCAGCTTTGCTTCTGCCGGTTAGTATTTTTGCAGTGGTTCAGTATCATAAAGCCGGATATATGAATATTCGTGCTGCACTGTGGATAGCTCTGGGGTTGCTTTCCGGAGTATATTTTGGTGCTGAATTCGCTCTTGGACTACCTGCCGATCTGCTAAAACAGCTTTATGGATTATTCTTGCTTTATGTAAGTTATATGTTCATTCAACCTCTTGATTATTTTAGAAAAGATAAGAAGAAAGAAGAAAAACCATATAGAGATAATCTTCCAATCTACTATTTGTTGTTTATTGGGATAATAGCTGGTTTGCTTGCCGGAATGTTTGGAATAGGTGGTGGATTGGTTATTACACCGTTTTTGATGGGAGTAGCCGGATTTGATCCCAAAAAAGCAATTGGCACTTCTTTAGGTGCATTATTGCTGCCTGTTGGGCTGCCCGGAGTGATTCTATATTATCAATCCGGAAATTTGAATTTTGCTTATGCGGCTCCAGTTGCTGCAGGATTAGTATTAGGCTCGATAATCGGAGCAAAAATAACAATCTCCATGTCTTCGAAACTTATTAAGAAGACTTATGGAGTATTTGTATTGATAATGGCTTTATATTTTATATTGCAAAAGTATATTTATTGAGATTTTCTTTTGCGAAAAACAGTTGGGAATTCGGATTTTTTGGCTGCAGGTTTTCTGCCCGAAAAATCCTTTTTCTTTTCGAAAGGCGGACGCGATTTGTTTTCTAAAGCTTTTTTAGCTAAAATAACCCTAGGAATTTCTTCGTTAGGTTTGTCTTTAGGACCTCTTAAATATATAACTAATCCATTGAGAAAATTTCTCAAAATCTGATCGCCACAATTTTTATATTTATCGCTATCCTCACTTCTGAACAAAGCTGAAAGCTCGCCAGGGCTAATATCATAATCCACAAGTTTTAGAATTTGGATAATATCATCATTACGCAATTGCAAAGCAACTCTAAGCTTTTTCAGAATATCATTATTAGTCATATAAAAAACCAGACAAAAAATAAAAAATCAAATAATTATTTCAAAAATAAGGTTTTTTCGTAATACAGACAATATAAAATATAAGCTTAAATTATTAAGTTATATTTTGTTTTTAGAAGGAACAAAAAGTTTGGAAAGATTAAAAGTTTAACAAATAATTAAAA
>CAZBNQ010000285.1:0-4565 GCA_964493035.1 uncultured Hyphomicrobiales bacterium
CATGGAACGCCTTCATTAAATGTATTGATTTCTTTTACCAAATGCCCAAGTCCAATTTCATAAATTCTGATAAAAGTAGCTTCAGCGATAGCTAAATATTTATTATCAGGACTTAGAGCAGCAAAAACCAAATATTGATCATTATCGACTGTTCGAGTTAGTTTTCTATCGCCTGTTTTTGCATCCCATACAGATACAATTGCTTGAGGAGTATGCTGATTTACAGTCAATATCAAAGTATTATCATAGGACCAATCAGCATAGTTGAAAAAATTACCTGTCCAGGGATTTGTAATGAAGCTTGAATTTTTAAGAGTTAATTCCTTATTACCAGTAAGCCTATCCCACACTTGAAAACTTGAATCTAATGATGCTACTAGAATTTTATCATCATTTTTATTAAAACGTACACTTACAATTGAATTTTTTTCCTTTTCATACCTTTGAATTATTTTTGGATCAACTCTATAATAAGTACTTACACGAGCAAGACATTGATTACTTGGGCTATTTGGTACAGTCCAGCTCTCTTTTCCATTTTTTGCAGCCGTATTAATAACATTCCAATTGCTACCATTATCAATAGAATATTCTAATAATACTTCTTCAGATGCAGCTATACCATTCCATTTAATTTCGACATTAGAGCCAATTGCCAAATTTTCTCCGCCATTTGGATAAATAATTTTCAAAGTATCTTCTTCTATAGGTGCACCAATAACAAAAGTCTGCTCAGGAGCAAAGGCTGATCCTTCGTAATTATTATCAATGCTTTGTACTGACCAATAATACTTTCCATCAGGCAAGTTTTCAATAGTCCATGAACGATTATTTTGTACATTTCCTAAATCAGGAACTAGTCTCTCACCAGTGGAAAGTGCCATAGAAGGACAAACATCATTTCCTTGACTAATTTTACCAATTCTAATGTTATAGGTCAATCCCATTGAATTGCTTCTATCATCGATAGCAGCATCCCAAGACAAAGTTACATTCTTATTATTAACAATAGATTTCAAACTATTTGGAGCACTTGGTTTTGCATTTTTTTGGATAGAATTATTGCTAAGTATAGTAAAAATAACTTTATCATTCGCAGCAATTTTGAAACTACTAACCAGCAAATCGATATCTCCGTCATTATCATAATCTCCAGAAGAGAGGCATGCAATTCTACCATTTTCGAATGAATCGACAACTGAAAATGAAGTCAAATCATTTCTATAAATCTTAGCATTTTCATTGAAAGGTTCACCGGAAGCAGCGATATCCGCATCACCATCATTATCGAAATCTGCCCAAACTGCATCGCCCCAATAGAAATTACCAAAATTGATATTCTGCTTGGTAAATGTTTTATTTATATTTTGGTAAAGTTCGGAAGGTCTAGCAACAATATCACGCCCCATGAGGAAGAAATCAAGCATACCATCAGAATTATAATCATTTATAATGACAGATGATTCAACTAAACCAGTAAAAGCCTGATTAGTATTAGTAAACAATCCATCATCATTTTTATATAATTCAGTAACCGGCGAAACAGCATAAAGTTCTGTAGCATTACCGCTAATCAACAAATCTAAGTCAGCATCATTATCATAATCAATCCAAGCCAAGCTACCAGCCCTTACATTTCTAAGTTCTATAGTTTGCTCTTCAAAATTGCCCTTATTATTTTTATAAATCCAAGTGGTCGGTTTATAGTCCGGATCATTTCCTGCAGCTCCACTAATAGCAATGTCTAAGTCGCCATCATTATCATAATCACCAAAACAAACTGACCGAGGAGCACCGGTGAGGCCAATAAGATTTTGAACTTCTACAAATTCAATTCTATCATCGAATATTTTGCCATCATTTCTGAATATCTTGCTAAATTTTGAGTTATCTGATGATTGATAGCATACAAGCATATCCATATCATTATCGCCATCATAATCGAAATAGAATGAATTGAATGTACCATTGAAATAATTAATATTATTTGCAATTGGATAAATATATAATGGTTTGAATGTATTATTTTTTTGATTCATATAAATCATTCTATCAGCTGCTACATCAAGCCAACCATCGGCATCAATATCAACAAATTTTGCCTGAACAATCAAACCATTTTGATGAGCCGGAAATGGATTGATATCAGTAAACATTTGTGCATGCATTTCCGCAGAAAAAACAAGCAGTAAAATCATGTAATAATAAATTGTATTCTTTTTCATGACTACTCCTTATTACTAATTGTTGATTCAACAATAATAGATACTGTACGGCTATAAAATCTTCCTTCAGGCAAATTATTGTCATATATTAATTGCGAAGAACCGACAGAATGAATTTTAGAATCAGGTCTGCTTATAGCACTAGCACTTGCTTTAGCTCTATCTTCTGCCAATTGCAGATTTCTCTGTGCAATTCCGGAACGATCGGCATAGCCATAGATGTTGATATTAGCATCTGCAGATATTTTTTGTTTAATCATATTTGCAATTTTCTTATTTGGCGCTGTGAGCTCAGCCGAGTTGAAATCAAACAAAATTAAACTATATTTATCTATAGATTTATCTTTTTTGCCTTCATCTCTCTTCTTTTTGATAGATACTGAACTTACATTAATAGATTTCATATCTGATTCATTTTCATTATTTTCATTATCTTTTGCAGTCAATACAAAATCGATCTTATTCCAATTTATTGAACTATTTGTCAAATCTTTTGATAATACCCAATCAATTTGAGCCGGAATATTGCCTTTACCTTCAAATTCCTTAATAGTTTGTCCTTCGTGCAATACAAAAAGCCTCCACTCTTTTATAGCTACCGAAGAACTAAAAGATGTCTTAAATCTTAAAATTGGAGGATTTGCAGTTCGCAATGTATCTTCAATTATCACTGGCTCTAATATTCTTTCATCGTCAGAACTAAATTCAGCTCGACGGTTTTCTTGAATACCATCATTATGAGCTGAGGAGCTTGGTTTTTCCGGTAGATTTCTTTTTTGAATTTTTATTCTGTCAGGATCAATATTCCAAACATTAGTAAGATATGATTTTAATATTTCAGCTCTTTTTTCAGAAAGTTTCAAATTTGATTTTTCTAAATTTTCATCAGAATTACATCCGGTAATTGTCAAGTCAGCTTCTTTAATTTGATTAAGTCGCCAACCAATAATATTTAATATTTTTTTATAAGTCTCTAAAGCATCAAGATTTTTTAATGAATTCATTCCAAATTGACTTGTCTCGCTACTACTCATTATTTCTAATCTATTTGGAATTTCGTAGGAGTTTTCATCAAAAAAGATATACGACAAAAGAGGCTGTACGTTTGTGGATAAAAATTCTTCAATTTTTACAACTTGCAGTTCAGGAGTTTCTATTCCATCTTCATTAACTCCGACTGCATTTATATCAAGCTTCAAATCAGATATTCTTTTTAATTCTGCTGCTTTTGGTTTATAAGTAGTAGCTGGTTTTTTCTGCACAATATTTGGCTTTGGAAGATTTAATTCCTTTTTAGGTTCGGGAATTACTTCCTCTTCGAGTAAATTATAAGCAAATCCAATATTGAATCTAACAGTATTTACTGACCAACTTGTGTTTGTTGCAATATCAGTTAATCCATAATTTGCAGAAATCGAAGGAGTAAGGCAGTAATTTTTAGATTTATCTAAGAAAATATCATATTTGATAGAAGCATAGATTGAATAATTCAATGCATTAAGTCCATCAACTTCACCATTATAAATATTTCTTGAATTTGAATTGTTATCTTTGAAGACTAAATTATCGGGCGAACTAATCATTTCCCTCTGATTCATATCTGCCTTAATAAGATAATCCAAAGAGAATCCTAAATTCAGGTTAAAATTAGAAAATTTAATTGATGCATACGGAATGAAGGCAAGTTTATTTATTTTTGAATCAATTTTATAATTCAAATTGCCTTCTACTTTGTTTCCATCATCACCAAATAGCTTTAATTCATCTTTTTCTAAAACTGCATCAAGAGAGGCATATTCAGACTTCAATCCTAAAGAAAATGATTTTGCTAAAGGTAATTCATAAAATAAACCTAAAGAAAATCCATTACCGTTGCCACCATCATAAATAGGACAGCAGCTCGGAATAGTACCAACTTTACTAAACTCCGAATTATGCATATTTATGCCATATCCAAATTCAAATCCGAATTTTGATAATAAATTTTCTTGAGCATAAATAGGGAGATTAGAAATAATAAAACATAGCAATAAGTAGAGTTTTTTCATAAACACCCCATTGTTTAGCATTCAAATTGTCTGGTTATATTTAGAATTAAACGAATGTGTAATATTAATATTCTATATAATATTATATTAGATATATAAAAAAAAAGCTGCCCAAAGGCAGCTTAATAAAGAATAAATCTTCAATTACCAGATAACAACTCTTTCAGCTTCAGGTCTGAACAACTTATTATTTGGTTTCACATTGAAAGCTTCATAGAAAGGACTAAAGTTTGGCATAACACCATTTACTCGAGCATCAGCAGGAGAGTGAACATCGTCTTTCAATCTGCGT
>CAZBNQ010000286.1:0-1944 GCA_964493035.1 uncultured Hyphomicrobiales bacterium
ATATATTCTGTTTAGAAATTAATTCTAAACTTATTTTTTTCTGCTTTGCTTGGTTAGCAATTTGGTATTTCACAAATTTCACTAATTCCAATAGATTATATTTTTCGATATTCAATTTCAACTTATTGGTTTGAGTTCTAGACCAAGTAAGCAAATTATTCAATAAGTCGTAAGTAGATTTAGAGGTAGAATGCAGATCTGAAATAATCTCTTTGACGTCATCTTTTTCCAAATGATCTAAATCTTTGACTAAAATATCAAGATAATTATTCATTACATTAAACGGATTGCGCAAATCGTGTGCAATTATTGAGAAAAACTTATCTTTAGTAGCATTAAGTTCTTTCAGCTTCTGAGCAGCAATAATATTTTCGGTAACATCAGTATGAGAGCCACACATCCTATATGGTTTTGCATCTTTATCGAACAAAGCTTCGCCTCTAGTATGAATCCATCTGTATTCACCATTTTTTGCTTTCATTCGAATTATCATTTCAAAGTCATTAATTTCTCTCGACAAGTATCCCTGAATTCTCTCTAAAGCATATTCTTTATCTTCCGGATGCAGCAATTTTTCGAAAGAAGAAAATGTTGGCTGTATTTCATCTTCTTTATATCCAAGCATAGACTTCCAATGAGATGAATAATATACAGTATCATTGGTCAGATCCCAATCCCAAATGCCATCTTTTGCGCCAGACACAGCCAAATGAAATCTTTCTTCGCTTATTCTAAGCAATTCTTCCGATTTTTTCCTTTTGCTTATGTCTAATAATTGAGATATAAAATATTTTGGATTGCCGGCTTCATCTCTTACTAATGAAGAATTTAGCAGACAAGTTACTAATTCACCTGATTTATGTATATACCTTTTCTCTACATTCAACTTGTTTTCAGGATTTTTCAAAGATTTATCTATAAATTTTTCACTGATGCCAACATCTTCTTTATATGCAATAGATGAAACATTCATGCTTTCGAGTTCTTCTTTGCTATATCCGAACATTTTGCACATCTGCTGATTGACTCTAAACAACTGCCCTTTTGTATCTACCAAGCAAATACCTATATTGGAATTGTCAAAAGCAAGCCTAAACAGCTCTTCGCTTTCTGATACTCTTTGATGTTTTAATATTTTTTCACTCACATCATCGAAAATCACAGCGATAAATCCTTCCATTGGAATATATGCTACCTGATTATAATATTTATTAAATGATTTGGAATAGAACGTAAATTGTTTAGCTGTCTTGCTTTCGATTACTTCTTCCAAAAGAGGCAGCCAATTATCATTATCTCTATCATATTCGTGGGTTAGATAATTGCCATATAAATCTTCAAAATTGAATCCTAATTCTTTTTCAAAAGTTTTATTTGCCTGTTCAAAAATAAATAAATTTTCTCCTGATTCATTTTTTTCCAATTTGAATAGTACAAATGCACTTTGCATATTTTCGAACATGCTTCTATACATCAGTTCGCTGCGCTCTATTTGCTTTTGATATTCTTTTTCTTTAGTAATATCAGTTGCAATTCCTCCAATTTTGTTTCCTTCGAATGGAAACAAACTAAACTTAATATGCTTTTTTAATGTATCAGCATACATCTCAAAACTAAGTGACTGCTGAGTTCTAACAACTTCTTTATGGTATTTAAAGTGATGCAAATCAATATTTGGAAACACTTGCCTTACAGTTCGACCAATTACATTTTCAGGACTTAGAGTATCTGCAAATCTATTCACTGCAGCATTTACATCCAAAAACACTGCATCGACATCTTCAGTACCAATATTGATTAGTTCCATCAATGCATATGTATTATTTAAATTATTAAATAGCAGTTTATATTTTTCTTCGGATTCTCTTAGTTTTTCTTCAGATTCTTTATTTTTGCTAATATCAATTTTAATTCGTCATAGGCCATTTTATAAGATTCACTTGG
>CAZBNQ010000286.1:1954-4544 GCA_964493035.1 uncultured Hyphomicrobiales bacterium
ATATCAATTTTAATAGATACAAAACCAAAAATATTATTATTTGAATCTTTGGCAGGAGCAATTTTTAATTTTTCCCAATAAATCGAACCGTCCTTTTTGCGGTTGCAAACTTCACCTTGCCAATTTTGCCCCGATAATACAGTTTGCCACATCTCACGAAAAAAATTATCATCATGACACTTCGAACTCAAGATGCTAGTGTTTTTCCCAATCACTTCTTCAGCTTTATAGCCTGTAAGTTCAGTAAATTCTTTGTTTACAAAAACGATTTTTGCATCCAAATCTGTAATAACAACAGCAACCGGTAGCAAGTCTAATGCAAATTTATCAGACAATTCTTTTAAACTATCAGAGATATTTTCCAAAATCATCAGCCAATCCCACTAATCTGAGTAAATCACTCAATAAAGTTCATATTATACATCTATGGTTAGATTTGCAATTTGCAAATATAAATCAAGCAAAACCTAAGCAAAAACACTTAGTCTGCAAATAAAAATTGCTTCCATTCTAATTCGCTGCTACCCATAAATTGTTTAAAGAATACAATATGAGAAGGTCGGCGAGGCTTTCTCAGCAATGGCATCTTCGCTTCGTCAGGCGTTCGATTGCCCTTTTTGGAGTTACAAGGATGGCACGCAGCGACAAGATTTTCCCACGATTCCGGTCCTCCACGCGATTTGGGTATAACATGGTCAATTGTCAAATTGCCCTTTCGACCACAATATTGGCAGCTATATTCATCCCGCTTCATTATATTTTTGCGCGACATTTCTATATGCCTATATGGCACCTGAACAAAATTGTTCAGCCTAATGATGCTTGGAAATTGATACTTACTGCTTGATGTTCTAATATACTTGTCTGCTCGGGGAGCTATCATTTCTGCTTTGCCAAGCAATAATAGCAAAATTGCTTTTCGGGGCGTGCAGATGCTTATTGGCTCGTAACTTTGATTAAGAACGAGTACTTTGCCGACTAATCCGGCGCGTTCTTCGCTTCTCGAAGGGTCGGCTTCCTGACTTATTATCAAGTGATTGAATTCCGCCTCCAATTATTTTTTTGATTTTATCAAAAATACTCCCTAAATTACAAAATATTTTAGTGAAAAAAAATGCTTAACCTAAAATTGATTATTTTGTTAAATTCTTAACAGTAAATGAGATGCTAAAATCGAAAACTAAAGACACAGCTATTGTTTTGGGAATTTTGGGCGGCGGACAGCTTGCTAAAATGCTTGCTAATGCTGCTTATCGCTTGGGTATTAATGTTTCTATTATCGAAAATTCCTCCGATTCGCCTGCAGGTGATATGACGAAACTCGATTTTTCTAATGGTTGGAATAACCGTGCCGAACTCGATAAATTTATCGATTCTGCCGATATTATCACTCTTGAAAGCGAATTTATTGATCCGGAAATTCTGGAATATATTGCTAAATCTAAACCTGTATTTCCTTCTGCTGATACTTTGAAACTTGTTCAAGATAAATTTATTCAGAAACAGACTTTTTCTAATGCCGGAATTTCTGTCCCTTACTTCGAAGAAATTAATTCTGTAGCAGATGGTATCAAATTTGGAAACGAAAATGGCTTTCCTTTCCTCCTAAAAACTCGTACTCTCGGCTATGATGGCTATGGCAATTTTACTGTTAAATCGCCAGACGACATGCAGATTGCTTGGGATAAATTTTCTTCAGATGGCAAAAATCGTAAACTTATGGCAGAAAAGTTTGTCAATTTCACAAAAGAATTGGCTGTGATGGTTGCTCGAAACCACAAAGGCGAGCTTGCTGTCTATCCTTGTGTAGAAACTATTCAGAAAGATCATATCTGCCACACAGTTATTGCAGAGGCTGAAATTGATCCTTCACTTCGCATAAAATCGCAAGAATTAGCAATTCGCTGTGTAGAATCCATAAATGGTGTAGGAGTATTTGGCATAGAGCTATTTGTGACAGCCGATGGCGAAGTGCTCGTCAATGAAATAGCGCCTCGCCCGCATAATTCCGGACACTATACGATAGAAGCCTGCTATTGCTCACAATTCGAAAACGCAATCAGAGCAATTTGCGACCTACCGCTTGGCAATCCACAATTGATTACTGGTGGAGCATGCATGGTCAATCTGCTTGGAATGCGCGATGGTTCGGGAGTGCCCTCAGATGTTTCGAAATCTTTAGCAGTCGAAGCTAGTTTTCTTCATTTGTACAATAAGAAACAGAGCAGAAAAGGACGCAAAATGGGGCATATCACTGCCTTAGGCAAAGATCCCCGATCGGCTTATGAAACGGCTCGCAGAGCTGCTGATGAATTAATTTGGTAAAAATTAAAATTTCTTTTGCAGAAAAACAAAATTGTCGTATATTTGTATTCGCTGTTGATACAGCGAAAAGGAGAGGTGGCCGAGTGGCTGAAGGCACCGGTTTGCTAAACCGGCATAGGGGAAACTCTATCGCGGGTTCGAATCCCGCCTTCTCCGCAAAAGAGGATATTCGAAAGAGTATCCTCTTTTTGTTTTTTCTGTACTTAATTTCCTCAATTCTTTTTTTCTAATCTATGTGTTTATCGAATTAAATTTTTATTTTTTC
>CAZBNQ010000287.1:0-4538 GCA_964493035.1 uncultured Hyphomicrobiales bacterium
CAAGATGTTGATGCCTCGACTGAAAGCACTGTTGGAATGCAAGCTTTAGGCGAAACTTGGGTAAATTCTACTGAAATCGGTACAAAGATTCAAGAAAATGATCAATTTGTAAAATTCATTAATGATAATAAAAACAATTTTGAGATGGTAATTATGGGCTTGCTCTTCCATCCTCAATATAATACTGAAATTTGGATGACTTCGGCTATGGTTTCTGAAGAAACTGTTGGTGGATGTTATTATAATGCTGCATCTGCAGATCAAATGGAATGTACTTTTATGATGACATCTGTTCAAGATGCAGTAAACAAAATGTTGGCTGCTATGCCTAATCCTGCTAAAGACCTGCTTTCAATTGATCTTCCCGAACAAGGTGAAACTGAATACTACATTTATAATGAAGTTGGTAATTTAGTAAAATCTGATAAAAGCAATTTTGGCGACAAATTGTTACTCAATGTAAACGATTTACCAAACGGTGTATATAGCATTTTAATCAATAATGCCGGCAAAACTTTCAATTCGAGAGTAACTGTAGTTCGCTAAGACTTAATTGTCTTCTTGCTTGGTATCAAAACCTGCAATTAAATAAAAATTTTAATATGGCTTTAATTTATCGTACAAATAAGTCGATTTATTGAAGCCATTTTTTATTTTAATTAATCAATTTCATTGGATATTGAGAAATATTTTTTTAATTTAATCTTTTGTAAATAATTGTAGAAATTATAAACTAATATTTGTGAATATGAAAAAATTTATACTTCATGAAGTTGGAATGAGAGATGGGCTACAAGTTGAAAAAACTCTCGTTCCGATCGAAAAAAAGATAGAATGGACTAAAAAGTTATCGGAATCTGCTGTTGATATTATTCAATTGGGCTCGTTTGTCAATCCTAGCAAAGTACCACAAATGGCTGATACAGACGAATTATTTAAATATTTCAAATCTAATCCTCTTCCCAATCCTAACACTATTTTATCGGGTTTGGTACTCAACGAAAAAGGATTGGAAAGAGCTATGAATGTCGGTGTGGATATGATCTGCATGGGTGTATCGGCTAGCGAAACTCATAGTATGAAAAATACAGGTATGACTGTTGCCGAGGCTAGCGATAGAATTATAAACATGGCAAAATCTGCACTTCAAGAAGGAAAGAATGTTCAAGTGTCTGTCCAATCAGCATTTGGCTGCGGATTTGAAGGAAAAATTGATGAGTCGAAAGTTATCTCTATTGTTTCGAGATTTGCAGACGCCGGCTTGAAGCAAATCAGCCTTGCAGATACTGCAGGGCATGCCTTTCCTGAGCAAGTATCCAGATTATATAAACGAATTCTCGATATGATTCCAGATGCACAGCTAGCCTGCCATTTCCATAATACTTATGGACTAGGAATGGCAAATATTTTCTCGGCTATGCTTTCAGGTGTTAAGTATTTCGAAGCTGCCTTTGGCGGATTGGGCGGATGTCCTTTTACCAAAAAAGCTGCAGGAAACGTATCAACCGAAGATGTCGTTGCTTATTGGCATAGAAATTCTTTGCGTAATGATATTAATTTGGATATACTGATTGATTTAGCTTCAGAAGTTTCACAACATTTCGAAAAAGAGCTTCCCGGATATATCTACAAAACCGGGAATATTAAATATTGAGGAGAATTATATGAAATTGTTAGAGGGAATTAGAGTATTAGACCTTACTAATGTACTTTCAGGTCCTTTTGCTACTTTGCATTTAGCTTTGCTGGGTGCTGAAGTTATTAAAATTGAAAATCCTGATGGTGGCGATTTAGCTCGAAAGCTCGGTTGCGTGCCTGAATATAACAAAAAATTGATGGGAACTAGCTTTTTAGCTCAAAACGCAAATAAAAAATCGTTGACTCTTAATTTGAAAGAAAATGATGCTAAAGAAATTTTCTTGAAGCTTGCTGCCCAATCTGATGTAATCGTCGAAAATTTCCGCCCCGGTGTTATGGATAGGCTCGGTGTTGGTTATAAAAAACTAAGTGAAATCAATCCTAAAATTGTATATCTCGCTATTTCAGGATTTGGACAGACTGGTCCGGATGCTTTCAAGCCGGCTTATGATCAAATTATTCAAGGATTGAGCGGTGTGATGGCTATCAATGGCGACGAAAGACTCAATCCTCTCAGATGTGGTTTCCCTGTTTGCGATACTATTGGCGGTATCAATGGTGCTTTTGCTGTTATGTCTGCCCTCTATTACAGAGAAAAAACCGGTGTCGGGCAATTTATTGATGTATCTTTGCTGGATTCAGTTATGCCATTTATGGGCTGGGTAGTTGCTAATCTTATGCTTGGCGGACAAGAGCCCCAGCTTTTAGGAAATGATAATTTTACTGCTGCTCCTTCTGGCACTTTTGTCACTAAAGATGGCTATATCAATATTGCTGCTAATAAACAGGAACAGTGGGAAGCAGTTGCAGATTTACTCGGTGCACCTGAATTAAAAGAAGATCCAAGATTTAAAGAACGTGATGCTCGAAAAGCTAATAGATTTGAGCTTACTCCTTTGCTCGAAACTAAACTTAAAGAAAATACTACTGCTTATTGGACTGAAGCGCTTAACAAAGCAGGCGTTCCTTCCGGCGAAATTCTAAGCTTGGAATCTGCTCTTATGCAAGATCAAATAGAACATAGAAATACTTTTTCTGAATTGGAAGTGGATGGTATTGGCAAAGTCAAGCTATTCAATATGACAGCCAAGTTTGATAAAACACCTGCATTAGCAGAAACTCCACCGCCAACCCTATCGCAACACAGCGAAGAAATACTAAAGTCAATTGGTTACACCGAAAATCAAATTGAAGAATTTAGAGCTAAAAAGGTAATTTAATATAAATCTGGGGCTGCAATTGCAGCCCCAAAATATTTACTTCGCAATAATAAATGGTATCACAAGTTTGTTATCATTAGATTTGACAATTATTATATAAGTTCCATTCGACAAATTTGAACAGTCAATATTGATTATCCCGCTATATATTTCATTTTTCTGCAATTCTAAAGATTTTACGATTACTTTATTACCATTTACATCAAATATGCTTATATTATTTTCATCCATCGGATATCTAGGCTCCCAATAAATCTTGCTCCTAACATTATTCTTGGCAGGGATAGGATAAGCTTCTGTATTGTATAGATACGATTTTTCTATCTCTATTTCTTCTTTTTCTACTTCAGTTGGATTTATATCTATTATACGGCAATAATTTATAGGAAATTTGTTGCTGTATCTATCATTAACTATTATCTTTGATGTCAACATTCCACCATAATCGGCGTTAAATTGAAAATACAAAATCCAGTCTTCACCATATTCTTGATTTGCAAAATTGCAATTATTCCAATTGCTAAAAAATTTTTCGGGTGAATAATATTTGTATTCATTACTAAACAAATTATTACTACTTGTCATACCAATCGAATTATCATTGACAACCCCATAAAATATCTTACCATTACTATTAATACTTTCATTTACAAAATTTGATCTGTCTTTGATAAATTGCTGAGTATTTTTTTCTAAATCAAAAACGATACACATATATGCATTACTATCTATTGACCAAGTTCTTAGGAATATTAAATTATTAAGTTTAAATAAACTAGAATGAGTAGTAAATTTATATTCTTTGTTAAACTCTTGAATTTTAGTCCAGTTTGCACCATAATCAGTTGACTTTATTAGATAACGTCTAGTATATCGATACTTAGCATAACCATTTTCTACATAATACCCACTATACTCAACAGAAATTGCATATAAATTGTTATCATTAAATTTTGTAATAGAATAAATATTTGTAGAATCAAACCTTTTGACATTTATAAATTCATTGTTTGAGTCAAAATAGTAAATATCAGTAAATTTATTACCATCAATTGTATCATTAGATTGATTTTGTATTAGTCTATGAATTGTAAAAATAGTGCAATCATTAAATTTGAACATTTGTTCATTATTAAATAAGAGCTCTCGATTTATCTTGTGTTTATAACCAACAGAATATTGTAATCCATATTTACTCGCTTTATAAAAAACAATGGATGAATCCTTTCGTTCAAATCTTACAAAACCACCATTTCCATTCTTATCGTAATCAAAGCACATCATTTTTCCATAAATATCCACCATCATTAAGGATGGTATCCAAGTAATTCCTCCATCTATACTTATATTTTTATATTTTTTTCTTATTAGAACATGCTTATTGTCAATATGTTTTAAACAATTATTTAAATCACTATTAAAAATTTCTTCATCAAAATAGGAAATAATATTCCACGACTTACCGTTATTATCTGATTTTAATATTAATTTATTAGTACCAAATGTTAAAAGGCAACTATCGCTAAGTTTAATAATTTCTGATATTTTTATTTGTTTATCATTGTTAATATCATATAATATTTTGTAATTTAACGTATCGATTATATTTAATTGCTCAAATTTTTTGAAATCATATTTATAAAAGTTTAATTTTAAAATTTCGACTATATAATTAAAATC
>CAZBNQ010000288.1:0-4528 GCA_964493035.1 uncultured Hyphomicrobiales bacterium
AAAATCAGTAAAAATTTGCGCATTACAACTCCATACTCTTTTTATAAAACAATAGTTTAATTATTAAGTATAAATTAATACTATTTTTTAGCTAAAACAATAAGACATTGATAAATATTTCATTAATCTTTGTTAATTATAAGCCTCTATAATTCATAACAATCATTAATGTTGTTGGCTAATACATTAAAGTTATTAATCAAATTATTGAAAATAGTTAATTTGATACTTTTTTTGTAATTATATGTTACTTATATTTGTGTTGGAATAGTATAATTAAAAAAAATGAAATAAAGCATTTAAATCCAAATTAAGAGGATACATCTGCTTTTATACGTATGGTTTAGTAATAGTTATCATAGTTTAGATTTTCTTTATTAATATAATTATGAGGGTTCTATGAAAACTCTGTTTTTCCCTTTATTCATCTTATCGGCTTTTATTGCTTCAGCTCAAACTATGAGAGTATTTAATTTTGATGATTCAAATTATCCATTGCTTAAAGCCAATTTTTTGATTTATGAAAACAACAAAATTGCTGATAAAAGCTATCCTGAGGATTTTCGAGTAATTTCAAACAATAGTCAGTCAATCATTAGAAATTTTAAGTATTCAAATTATTATTACAACGATCCTCTTAATTCATATTTGTATTTTGATATTAATAAGACCGATAGAAATGATTTGGGATTGGTGAAACATGCTGCAAAATTTTGGATCGAAGTCTTGCAAAATCCAAATTATAAGACATCTTTAAATGCATATTTTGATAATTTTATTATTTTATCAGACATTTCGGATTCGAAAGAGTTTTCTTTAAAGCAAATTAATAAATTAAGATATTCTTCAAACTATTCACTTAAAAATCCATTTAAAGCATATATTTATGAAGGTTTTAGATTTTTAGCTAATGAAAATAAACAAAATATATTGGTTTATTTTGTTAATAACGATAGAATTTTAGAGTTTGATCCCAAATTTGAATCAAAGTTAAAATCTAATAATATAAGGTTGTATATAATTGGAGTATCAAGTAGTTTAAATGAAAAAATGAAAAATTATGCTTTGAAATATTTTGGCAAGTATTATGAAAATATTGATAACGAAGAAAAAATAGAGTCTGTATTATACGAAATAGCAAACATTGCCAATAACCATGAGTTGCCCGAAATAACTTGGGAGATGCAGGCTTCATGCAGCAATCCTCAAACATTTAATATAAGCAATACAAAAATCAATAAAAATGTAAGTTTTATTAAAAATTTTGATCCTAAAAATTTAATTCATTTAGAAGCATCTGATTCATCGATAGATTTTGGGGTTTATACAAGTGGTATAGAAATTACTCGAACAATTAAGCTTAAAGCTGTAAATTCAAATATTGATATAGAAAATATAACAATACCTAATAATACATTTAGCGTGTATCCGAGCAAATTTTCATTAAAAAATGGAGAGTCAATCAATATAGCAATCACACATTTAGCATATCAAGACAGCAATTATCATTTTTCAAGATTGAATTTTAAGACTAAGAATTGTAATATGCCCAATGTGTATCTAAGAGCTCAATCACAAAAAGGGATTGATCCAAAATTGAGAACAGTATATTTTAGCAGCCCAAAATCAAATGATATCATTTATAATTACATGGATAATTATGCTTATCTTGATGGTGTTTTAGCAAACGATACATTAAGAATTGATTATAGTTACGATAAAGGGCTTACATGGAATATACTCAACAAAAACCATATTGGCAGAAAAGTAGATCTGAGCAATCTACCACATATTAATTCTAAAGAATTTTTATTACGAGCACAAATGGTTATAAAACCGGAAAACCTCCCTTTTTCGGAGATATACACTCATGACAAAACATTTCAAATAACATCATTTGCGCAAAGCCCAGACAATCGAATCTTTATCACTGCAGCTACTAATGGCGAAGTGTTAGTTTGGGATGCACAAAAAGCTACCTTTATTAAAAAATTAGATTTTAAATCAAAACAATACATTAAAGAGATGGTTTTTACTCCTGATGGCAGCGAAGTCTATCTTATAGAGCATCCTAATATAATTAATATTTTCAGCACCAAGTCATATGAGAGAATCAAAAAGATAGCTGTTGATGCTGATTATATCAAAGAATTTGCTTTTACCAGCGATTCTAAATATTATACAATGACTACAGATCGCAATTACTCAATTTTGTATGATCGCAAGACAGATTCAGAATTTAGAAGATATAAAGCTCCCGAAGATGCACAATGCCGTATTGCATTTAGCCCCGATGGTAAATATGTCGCTACATATAACTCAAAAGAAAACTTACTTAGGGTGTATGAAATTGAAGGTAATGTAAGAAAGTTATCCAGGACTTTATATTCTAATGAGTTTGACTTTATTAAATTTGCCCCAAGCTGCAATCGTATTGCCATTCTTAATTATAATGAATCTACTAATAATGAGAGTATTGATCTTGTGCCATATATCGACAAAATTGGAGCTCTTTCTTTTAAACAAAAATTAAATTATACCGAACAATTTAATTATAGAAAGTATTTTTTTGAATTTGTAAATATGGACGAAAGATTATTAATTCCTAGCCCTAATAATCCCAATGAATTTATTATTTATGATTTTATTACGAAACGAATTTTTCAAACAATTAAATTAAATCCAATTGGTTCTACTTCATCAGACTTCTATAATTTTAAATTGAGTTCTGACAATTTGAGGTTGTTTTATGATGATGGTGAGTTCGTTTATAGTCAGAATCTATACAATCCTAATGATGTAATAGTTTATCCGGCAAATATTGTGTTCAACTCGATTATTTCTTTGCCAAAGTCAGATAAAATATTAGTAAAATATCTGGATGATTATTCTTATATGACAAGCAATAATATTGACAATTTCAAACATATATCAAATGGCAGTATTAAAGGTTTAGATAAGAATATTAATAAAAACCATTTTCTATTTATTGAAAACGATCGAATAATAAAATTGAAAGAATCGAGCAAATCAATATCATTGCTTTTAATTAATAGGCTAAATGGCAATTTAATAGATAGTATGTATATTGGTAACTCTGACAAAATTGTTTTAGATTCGACCAAAATAATTCAATATCGAGCGCCTTATGTCAATATAAAACTTGCAGTATTACCTAAGAATGCGTATTCTCCTGTTTATGAATATCACATTTTTAATTTTGAAAATAAATCATTGCAATACAATACAAGCAAGGTTGATAAGGCTTACTTGAATTTTGACAATAAATATTTGATCTGCAACAAAGAGAATGAGTTGGCAAACAGTTTGGAAATAATTGATTTAAACAGTAAGCTTGAAATTAGTAAGTTCGATAACTTTTCAGAAAAATTTGTGGATTTTATTCCAATATACAATACTAATAAAATATTTATTTACTACAAAACAGGGAAAACTGCTACATTTGATTACAAACTCAATTTAGAAAATCTTGTTTACAATTTTAATCAACTTTATGATTCTGTCGCATTTTCTGATGATGGCAGTACATTTATAAGTTATAAAGACACGATGATAAATGGTATATATAATTATCAATTTGTCTTGCACAAAGAGGCATATGCCAAACCAATTTTCTTGAATTTTAAGAGTGATTACAAGACAAACGCCCTTATTACTGAAGAAGGATCAAATTTGATTTTGTATAATAAAAAATGGGCAAGATCATACAAACTTTCGAACTTAAAAATATATTCGAGTATTTCTGATATTTTCGAATTAAGATCCTCGAATATAACTGTTTCTGATTTAGATCTTGGAACATGTTTTACTACAAAAATTATTGATACCTTGCTCGACAAATATATTGTCAATCTGGATAATTATCCTGTAAAGATCAAAAAGATTGAATTCATAAATCGTGATAGTACAAGGATCATTTATGTGGATAAAAGAAATAATATACTACTAAAGCCAAACGAAAGTATGCCGATTCGTTTAGTTTATAATCCTGACATGACAAATTCCACACTTGACAGCATAATCATATATTATGACAATACTATTGTCAAATCGAAAATAACTGCAAGCGCACAAAATCAATTATTCTGGAAATATTCATTGCTTGTTGCTATGAATCAAGTCAAATTGAATGATAGTGCAAGAATAATAATCTATCCTATACATAACCCCTGGCCAACTACAATTAAGTTTAAACCATTAGAAAATCTTGGAATTGATGATGGAGAGTATATTTTTACAAATTTAAAAGAGGATTTTGAATTACAAGCAAATGAATCATTAAATGTTGAAGTATATTATGCTCCAAAATATAGACATTATGCAATGGCAGTGTTTAATTTATATCATAATCTGGATAATACACCAGAGCAAATTTCATTCATTGTGCAATCAAATAATCTGATTTCAGTTGAAGATTTCGAAAATATAGATGATTTAAAGGTTTATCCCAATCCAATAAATAATAATTATCTTTATATTAAAACTGATGAATTTAATGATAAGTTTA
>CAZBNQ010000289.1:0-4524 GCA_964493035.1 uncultured Hyphomicrobiales bacterium
AACGGAAGAGATATTATTGAACTTGCAAAACATAAAATGGTAGATATAATTATAATGGATATAAATCTGCCTTTTGTTGATGGTATTAGCGCGATGGAAACAATTTTTTCGTTTAATCCTAAAGTAAAAATTGTTATACTTTCGGGGCATACCGAAGCATGGATAATTAAGAAATCTCTCAACGAAGGAGCTTCGGGTTATATTACAAAATTGACAGATTTAGATACTATTGTAGAAGCAATCGTTACTGTCTATAATGGAGGGGCTTATCTCGACCAATTTTGTATGAATTTATTGATGGATGAGGTTGAAGGCAATAATGCCTAAATAGTTTAGAGTTCCGCGCATTAGCATTTTTTTTATTTTCAATTTTTCTTTAATTTGCTGCAGCATTTTTTGGGCAGCGGGGGTTTTTTATGCTCTTTTATAATTATTCCGGTGAAGACGAGAAAATAATAAAACCTATTAAAGTTATTTTGGCGGAAGATCATCCTGTTACTGCTAAACTAATATCTAATAGTATTGAAAATGCCGGTAATTTCCGGATTGTCGGTATTGCTAATAATGGTCGTGATTTGATTAATATGGCTCTCAATCGAGATTTTGATATTGGTATTTTTGATATTAATATGCCTTTCATCGATGGTATGAGCGCGCTTCAAAGAATTATTAATAATAAAATCGGTTCGAAAATTATTATCTACTCTGGCCATATAGAATCTTGGATTATTCGTAAATGCTTGTTTGAAGGTGCTTCTGCTTATGTATCCAAATTTTCAGATTATTCTGAATTGATCAGAGCTTTGATTGCTGTCGCCAATGGTGAAACCTTTCTCGATAAGGAAGCTAAGTCAGCTATTGATATGAATGATGATGTACATGAACATCAAGATAGTAAATATTTGTCTTTTGCATAAAAAAACAGCTTCCAATATTTTTGAAAGCTGCTTTTTATTATTATTTAATCGAGATTAATACTCAATTAATGTTCCTTGTCTTTGCTTTGCTTTAGCATCCCACTGAGGAATAACATTTTTAAGTAAGTTTTCTTTGTCTTTTCTCAATTTTTCCAGATCAAGACCAATGTATTTTTGTGCTAAGGATTTTGTTGATACATCAGGTAATTTAACCGGGATGGAAACTCCATGACGCATAAATACAACATTTAGCAAGCCTCTTGCTTGTTCTGCTCTTTGCAATGATGTGCCAAGGACTCTAAGCGCTTCTACCGGTGCATGGAATCCAACACCATTAGCAGCAGCAACCCAATCCCAACGCCATTGTGCTGAGCGGATCAATTTCAAAATAGGTTCCATTTCTTCGGGTGTAGCGCCAGCATTCCAAGCAGCATGTGCTTCTAAATGTAGTTTAGAAATACTTGATTCGCACATTTTGCGTATTTCAGTTACTTTATTTTGCCTGTCGTAAACGTCTTTGCGAAGTTGCTCTTCGCTTTCTCTATGACATACTTGGCAGGAATTAGCTATATTATTGAGAGGGCTTTGAATATGGTGGTCAGAAAACTTAACACCACCTTCAACTTTATAAGGCATATGGCAATCAGCACATGAAACTCCTCTTTGGGCATGAATACCTGTCATGTATAATTCATAATCAGGATGTTGTCCTTTGAGCATTTTTGCTTTGCTAAGCTGATGTTCAAAGTCATAGAAACCTTTTTCGTCATAATATTTTTCCATTGAATCAGCAGAAAATCCTTTATCCCAAGGGAAGTTCAAATAGAAATCAGATTTGTTGAAATAATATTCGACATGGCATTGAGCACAAACCAAAGAACGCATTTCCTGATGAGTAAAATCTTCGATTTTTTTGCCTCTGCGAGCATAGGCTTCAATAAGAGCAGGACGAGTGATTCTTAGATTCATAGTTTTAGGATCATGACAGTCTTGGCAACCGATTGGATTTACAACTTCTGCACCCATATTGATCCACTTGCCTTTGTAGAATTCGCCGGGCCCCATTTTTTGCATAAGGCGAGGAACGTCAGTAGACTTACAAGTCCAGCAAGTAGCAGGTTGAGGGCTGTTTTCAACACCGCCGGTACGAAGAATATTTCTTACATCTTTAATAGCATAAGCATGCCCACGAGCTTGATTGTATTCTTTAGAAAAAGCATAACCAGCCCACATAATCACAAGCTCGGGTGCTTGTTCGAGATAGTCAATCATTTTTGAACCGGCATACATACTAGCAAAATTAGTGTCCAAAGTTTGTCTGTAAGTTTCATATTCTTTAGGGAAATTTTCGCCCCAAATTTCGTTTCTTGGTTCCCATTCTTTGATATTTTGGACTAATTGAACACGAGCCACAGTTTCTGAGCGACGTTCAACAATCGAAGCAGTTAATAAGCCAATAAGGAATACTACGATAATAGTAGCAACAAAAAGGGTAATATTGACCCAAGGCTTTCTTTTAGATGGTAAATTTTCAGACATTTTGATTATCCTAAATTATTATTACTTTATTTTTAACATTTTCATTAACCATTCCGGAGCAGCAGGGCTAAGACCAGGAACGATAGCGTTAGGAGTTGAAGCTTGCGAGCTAATTCTTCCGTGTGGCACTTCTCTGTGGCAATCCCAACAAAGCATGCCTGCACCGTGTTTGTAATTTTCACCAGTTACATTTCGTATTGAAACAGTTTGAATTTGATGTTCGTGACATCTAATGCAGTTTTCTTGAACAACAGTTTTTCCAGCTTCACCGATCCTAATGGCCTGAGGTTCGGTGCGAAGTGTAAAAATTGTGGCGTGTCGGGAGCCGTCCGCTGCTTTAAAATAAAACTTGCGAAAGATATTGTCATGAGGCACATGGCAGTCGTTGCAATTAGTCCACTGCCTATGGCTGCTATGCATCCAAGTTGAATATTGCGGATACATTAAATGACAATTGATGCAAGCTCGCGGATCGTCGGATAAATATGAAGAAGCATTCGATATTTTAAACGCTGTCATTGCCAATCCAACGAATATACCGGCTAAAATAATCACCGGCAATCGCCATTGTGGAGGAGGCATCAGCATTTTTATTATGCTTCTCTTCTCTTTAATCCTCTGTGAATCCAATAGTTTACTCCATAGCAATATAAAATCAGACAAAAAAGTTCTATTATATAACGATTCGAATATAATAAAATTTTATGAATTAAACAAGTGTTTTAATATTTTTTATCAATAATATTCACAAAAAAAAATCTTTTTTGGCACAATTTTTTACTGTAAATTGATATTTAAAATTAAAAAATGGGTTTATGGATAGAAGAAATTTCATGGCATTTTTGACTGGATCGGCTGTAATGCTTGGTTCGAAGTCGTTTTTAAGAGCTGAAACAAAAAGCAATGCTTCAGCCTTAGATGCTATGAATAGTTATATAGCCGACGAAGTAATAGTAAGCAAATCGGAAAGATTCAAACCACAAATCGAAAGATATATAAAGCCAAGAGGATTGCGTCCAAATTCTTTGATTGCAATTACTGCACCTGCATCGCCGGTAAATATTTGGGAGATTAATTCTACTATTAATTCTCTCAAAAAACAAGGCTTTAGGGTTGAAGTAGGCGAAACAATAAAAAATCAAAAAAATGGATATAGATATTTAGCAGCTCCCGATGAAGTTAGAGCTAAAGAATTTATGTCTTATATTGAGCGTAAGGATGTAGATTGCATTATTTGTGGCAGAGGTGGATATGGAGTGATGCGCATTTTGCCAATGCTTGACTACGATAAAATTAGAAATAACCCCAAAATAATTCTCGGCTATTCTGATATCACTGCCCTGCTTTTAGCAATTAATGTACAATCGAACCTAATTACTTATCACGGTCCAGTAGCTACTTCAGCTATGGATAGCTTTACACTAAATAATATGCTGTCAATAATCAAAGAGCCAAAAGGTAAAAACTTTGATATTGTAGTAAATGATTTGCAAGTTGTAAATAAAGGACAAGCAGAAGGTATTATTCAAGGCGGGAACTT
This sequence comes from uncultured Hyphomicrobiales bacterium, assembly GCA_964493035.1. Lineage (GTDB taxonomy): Bacteria > Bacteroidota > Ignavibacteria > Kapaibacteriales > UBA2268 > JAUQWR01. The sequence continues at coordinate 3,997 of CAZBNQ010000289.1, forward strand.
AAGACTTATAGTAAGTACATTAGGTTCAAAATATGAGATTGACACAAAGGATGCTATACTATTCTTAGAAGATGTTTCAGAGCATCCTTATGAAGTAGATCGTATGCTATCGCAATTACTAATTGCAGGAAAATTGAACACATGCAAGGCAATAGTTTTTGGCCAATTTAAAAATTTGAATGTGAGAAAGCCATTTTATCCTAACAAATCATATACGATTGCTGAAATAATCAATCAAATAATTAAGCCATTAAATATTCCAACTGTATTAGGAATGCCGTTTGGTCATATCGACAAAATGATGACATTGCCAATCGGAATTAAAGCAAATTTGAACACCGAAAAGAGACAATTGAAACTAATTGAAACTTCTGTAGCTTAAAATTAAGTAAATATCATTTTTTCAAGTAATTTTTTTGACTGTTTGTTGTTATTATTATAAATAATAACAACTTTTTTTAATATATTTGTGTTACTTGAATAAATGCTTATTTTTGATTGAATAAGTGTATAAAAAAGAAAATAAAT
>CAZBNQ010000290.1:0-4518 GCA_964493035.1 uncultured Hyphomicrobiales bacterium
AATTTGGATAATGAATTAGATGAATTAATTCAAGATGAATATGAAGATCCGTTTGTTTCTGAATTAGAAGAAGCAATTCCAAATGAAGATGATATAATTAATGGAACTGAAGACCAAGAAATAATTGATGAAATCAGTCAGTCGTTAATGGAATTGGAAAAAGAAGTATCTGAATCTGAGCAAATTGAACTTGAAAACTTTGAAATGATTGGTACCGATGATACTTTAAGTGACGAATTATTAGTTCAACCCGAATTGGAAGAAGAAATAGATCTTTCGGCATTTGGCTTAGAAGATGATAATGAATTAAATGCCGAAGTGATTGATTCTTTTGAAATAGAAGAAAATGATATTGAAGATTCGGTAATTTCAGAAAATCTTGAAGAACCAATTTCTGAATATGAAGATAATATCGAATCAGATTCTGAAATCGAAATTATTGATGAAGCTTTTGAATTGAATTCAAACAATGACTCAGGAGATGAAGAAGTAGATTTTCTCGAAATTCATTCTGCATTAGAAGCTCAAGCAGTCCAAGCTTTGCAAAATCTATTAAAAATTGAACCTGAGCCTGTAGATACTTTAGTTAATATGAATACTGAGGAAATGTTAATACCTCATCTCAATGAATCTTTGGAAATTGAAGATGCATTGAGTACTTTTTTGAATCAAATTCAAAATACCAGCGATGATAATTCACTTGATGAAGATATTGTTGAAATTGAATCAAATCCAATTATTGAAGATGAAATTGAAAATGAAATCGAGTCATTTGATGAAGATTTAAACGAATTTTTGAATAATGAAATTGAACTTACCGAAGATACATTAGAAAATGAAGAATATTTTAATAATGTATCAGATAATCTTGACGCAGAATTAGAAATTGATAACTTGCGGCATGAGCTTGATCTTGAAAATCAGGAAATTGAGGTAATCAATATTAGCGAAAATTATGATGAAAATTCTTTCGAAGAGCTAAGTGATATACTTGAAGAAAAAGAGACAACAAAACCTAAAGTATCTACTGGTGTAGCTTCAGCTGCAGAGCTCGACGACATGTTTAAATTCAATTCGGAAATTTTAGAGTCAAAATCCAATTTAACTTCTGGTGATACTCTAGTGAAAAATAATGAAATAGATAATGAAATATATTTGTTAGAATTAAAAAAATATTTGGAAGAATAATGCAGTTTGTAGATATAGTAAATATTTTTGTCAAGGCTGGTGACGGTGGCAATGGTCACGTAAGTTTCAGAAAAGAAAAATATGTACCCAAAGGCGGACCAGACGGTGGAAATGGCGGCAAAGGCGGATCAGTTATTTTAGTCGCAGACAGACAATTATCAACTTTGTTGGACTTTAGGTATAAAAGACATTACTTTGCCGAAAACGGCGAACATGGTATGAAAAGTCTCAAGACCGGAAGAAATGGCAAAGACTTGATCATTAAAGTTCCTTTAGGAACATTAATAAAGCACACCGAAACTGATGAAATTATTTGTGATTTGGCCGATGACGGACAACAATTTGTTGTTGCAAAAGGCGGTAATGGCGGTTGGGGTAATAATGAATTTAAAACTGCTACCAATCAAACTCCGAGATTTGCAAAACCCGGTCTTCCGGGCGAAGAGTTTGAAATAACTTTGGAATTAAAACTTTTAGCTGATGTTGGGATAGTCGGGTATCCTAATGTTGGTAAATCAACATTGATTTCTGTGATTTCTGCTGCAAAGCCTAAAATTGCTGATTATCCTTTCACTACTTTAATACCTAATCTTGGAATGGTGCATATAGGCGAGTATCAAAGCTATACTGTTGCCGATATTCCTGGTCTTATCGAAGGTGCTTCCGAAGGTAAGGGTTTAGGTATTCAGTTTTTAAGACATGTGGAAAGGACTAAAGTTCTCTTGTTTCTTCTCGACTCTACTTCAGATGACCCCAAACGCGATTACAAGATCCTTAGATCTGAATTAAAAAAATATAATCCTGAAATGGATAAAAAGAAAAGAATTATTTGTTTTAGTAAAATTGATGCTCTAATGCCTGAGCAACTAGAAAAAATCAAAAAAATTAAATTTGCTGATACTAAGACTCCTAAGCTATATATTTCTTCAGTTGTTGGGGAAAATGTAGAAGATTTAAAGTTCCTTTTATGGGATACATTAAAAGGGGAATAATAAGTATTTCTTAATCTTTCGGGCGGTTTTTAAGTATTATTACGGATTTATTAATTCGATTGAATACTATAATTTTGTATTCTGATAAAGTAGTGGAGAAGTAAATGATTTTCAGACTATTAAAAATAGTACTTATTGCTATATTTGTACCTGTATTAGTTTTTGCCCAATCTAAAAATGTGGGTATCGGAACTAATAATCCTCATCAATCTGCTTTGCTTGATTTGGATGTTTCCGATCCTTCGTTCATTAATAAAATGGGTTTGCTAATACCAAGAATGACTGTTGCACAAAGAGCTACTATAAATTCGCCTTCAACCGGACTTATTATATATCAAACCGATGCTTTACCCGGTTTTTATTATTTTTCAGGTTCTTCTTGGATTAGAATTTTAGAATCTGAGACCGGATTGTTTCTTCCTTTGAATGGTGGAAATATGTCCGGTAATATTAATCTATCTAATAATCTTTTGGAAAATATTGGAAATCCTAATACAGATTTTCTCGGTTCCGGAGGATTAAATTTAGCTTCTACTCTTAGTGTTTTAGCTGATGGTATTAATATAACAGGTAATTCTACTTTAAATGGTACTTTGACCGGGCTAAGTGGCTTAGGCTCTTCCGGAACAATCACATTTTCTTCTTTAGCTCCAAACTCAATACTCAAAACAAATGCTTCAAGCCAGTTAAGTACCGGGCTGATTGCATTAGCAAGTGAAGTAACTGGTGTCCTATCTGTTGCAAATGGAGGAACTGGACTGAGTAATTCTCCATTGAATGGACAATTATTAATTGGGAACGGTAGCGCTTATCAACTTGCTAATTTAACTGCCGGTGCCAATATTTCTATTACAAATGGAGCTGGTTCGATTTCTATTGCTGCTACCGGATTAGAATCTCCTTTGACTTTTAATTCTCCTTTAGTACGTAATGTGAATGCTGTCTCGATAAACCAAGCTAATACTGGGGCAGATGGTTATTTAAGCTCAACTGATTGGAATACATTCAATAATAAACAGGATTTTATTTCTATTGGATTGAATACTCAATATTATAGAGGTGATAAAACTTGGCAAGCTCTAAATACAGATGCCGTCGTTGAATCATCTAATCTTTATTTTACTAATGCTAGATCGAGACAATCTTTGTCTGCTAATTCTCCACTATCATACGACAATGTGAATGGAGTATTTTCAATAAATAGTAACTCATCCACAAGTGCGGGTGTAGTTGCCTCAGGATCGGGGCAGTCGAATAAGGTTTGGAAAACAGATGCAAGTGGTAATCCTGACTGGCGTGATGACCTAAATACATCATATACTGCAGGCACAGGCATTAATATTAATACAAATCAAATTTCTGCTTTAAATACAAATGCCTTGTGGAATGCAAATGCTCTTCAAGGTGTTAATATTTCCAATACTGCTCCTTCTGACGGACAATTTTTAAGATATAATAACACAAATTCCAATTGGGAACCCAGCAGTGTCAGTTTTGGTACAGTAACAAGTGTAGGACTCAGCTTGCCATCTGAATTAACAGTTACAAATAGTCCTATTATCAATTCGGGAATACTAACTGCAAATTGGACTTCTCAAAATCAAAATTTAATTTTTGCATCACCAAATGGTAGTAGTGGTGTTCCTAGTTTTAGAATGCTAACAGATGCTGATATTCCTGATAATATTACTGTTGCAGGTATGATAAGCGGTAGCGGACTATTGAACTCATTAGCATTTTGGACAAACAGCAATACGCTGTCTAATGATGCAAATCTTACCTATTCAGCAAACACTTTAAGTACGCCCAATATATCAGTAAGCAATGGATTTAGACTTGGGAATGCTACAACGGCGGGATATGTATTGACTGCAGATGCAAATGGAAACGGCACTTGGCAGTTGTCGAGTTCAGCATTACCAAGTGCAAATACAAATGAAACAATGAGATATAATGGCACTAATTGGTTAGCATCAAATATAATAATTAATAATGGTACTAATGTTGGTATTGGTAATGTCGCAACACCAAATTCCAGGTTAGAAATAAAGGCTGAAGATAATACTGATGCAAATTCTGCTTTGAATGTAACTAATGCAAGCTCTAATTCACTATTATTTGTTAGAAATGATGGTAATATTGGAGTTGGAAATAATGCTCCCGAAACTCAAATTGATATGACCGGTGCTATTTCTTTTAAATCTAATACATTTAATACTAGTTCTGTTAATCCTGGAAATAAAACATATATCAAAATAAATTATAACGGTACATTTACTCTTGAGGATGGTATAACTGAAGGTCAACTTTTAATAATTCAATGTGTCGGTGGTACTGC
>CAZBNQ010000291.1:0-4483 GCA_964493035.1 uncultured Hyphomicrobiales bacterium
GGCCTTCTCTGGATAGCACGGTCCAGGTCAAATTCTTTTAATTGTATGCCTTTAATAAAATAATGGAACTAATTCTAATTATTTTATTAATTTAAGGTATTAAATTAAACATAAGGGCTGATTATGAAAAAACTTATACTTTTTGCTATATTTATATTAGCTTCAGCTTCTTTAAAGTCGGAATATTGGAAAGAAATAACCAATATGACGCCTGAATATTATGATAATTATTGGCTCGATATATATTTCTTACCAAATAATTTGCAATACGGCTGGGTCTGTGGGTTCCGAGGTCAAGTGCTTAGAACTACTAATGGAGGCGATAGCTGGATTGGTTCTACAATTCAAGGAGCATCTCATCTCGAAAGCATTCATTTTGTGTCTCAAACTGTTGGCTATACCTCCGGGGTGGAAGGCATTTTCAAATCTACCGACGGCGGTGCAAGCTGGTCTGATGTCACTCCTGATCAATTAAATGCTTATTGGGGATGCTATTTCTTAAATGAAAATTTGGGACTTGTGCTCGGTGGTGGATGTGGTGGCCAAACTCAGAAGTTCTATAAAACAACCGATGGTGGCGATACTTGGTCATTATTCGAGCTAAGTGAAACTAATAGTGGACTCACCGATCTAATTATTTATCCTAATGGTGAAGCTTATGCATCTGGTTCGGGTACTATTTTTAGATCTACCGATTTTGGATCTACTTGGTATCTATTTACCGCCACAGGTGATAGATATTGGCAAGAGGAAATTACTAAATTTGGCAACTCATTTTTGGTTCCTACTTCCGGTGTTGATTGCCAAGGTGGTGGAAGCATTGGTAGTATCAGGTTTTCGACCAATTTAGGTGGTGATTGGGAGGAAGAAATTACTCCAAATTCGATGTTTGGTACTTTTCTAATAGATGGAACCAAAGGTTGGGCTTGTGGATATGATAGATTAGTCTATTATACTTCTAATGCCGGTGTTACTTGGGAGCTGAGAAACTGTGGCATTAGAAATGGCAATCTTGATGATATTTGGTTCAATTCCCCAAGCGATGGCTGGGTGGTCGGACAAGGTGTATATAGAATTGGTACTGAAAATATTTCTTCTTCGCGCACTTTTCTTCAGTTTGATACTGTCTGCATTCCTAATTCAAAATTTGATTCTCTTTTTATTAAAAATTTGAATTTCTATTCCTCGACAATTACTTATGCAATTAGTGGCACCGATGCTGCTGATTTTTCGGTTACTGATCCTGCAAGCGGTGTGTCGCTCTCTCAATGCGAAGAACGCCGTTTCTTAGTCAAATTTGCCCCAAGCAGCCCCGGTCTAAAACGTGCTGTGTTGAAAGTAACCGGTAATAATCGAACTGTAAGTATTGATTTGTATGGGTTTGCTGCTTTAGCAACTATTACTGCCCAATCAGATACTCTAATTATTGATAATGCAAAATGTGGCGTTCCTTTTGATGTCAATTTCTTAATGAATTCGACTACTAATGATATTATTAAATCAATAAAATCTATTGGTCCTGATAGCACAATTTTAAAATTGAAAACTGATCTGCCATTTCAATTGATTCCTAATTTTTCGCCAATTGGATTCACAGTTTTAACTAAGGATACCGGCTGGACCGAAAATAGCATTGTTGTTACTTCCAGCCCTTGTAATAAGCTTACTAATTTATTTCTGAAAATATATTCCAAATCACCTATAATCGAAACAATTGCCGAACTCCCTGAATTAGTCTGCAAGACTGATACAATCATCAAAGTTGTGATTAGAAATACAGGCAATGATGATCTGAAAATAGCTGATTTCAAAATTAATCCTCCATTAGCTGAGTACTCGATTATTGGAATGAGTTCCAAGCGTCCTTTGCCTTTTATTATTAATAAACTAAAATCTGATACTTTATTAATTAAGTTTAAAGGTAATAAAGGTGATTTTTACAAGACTAACCTTGTGATAATGAATAATGACTCTACTAAAGCAAGAGGCAAAAAGAATCCTTGGATTATTCCTTTAGATATGATGATTGATAAAACTGACATTCAGCCTCGTGCTCTTATTCTTGATTATGGAACAATTTGCTTGGGCAATGCTTTGCAAAAAGAATTTTTGCTCAGAAATTTGGGCAATCAAGTTGCTGATTTTACTCAGCCAATTAAGCATTTAGATGAATTTACTTTTTCACGTACTACTTCTTCTATTAATGGCAGAGATAGTTTTCTTTTAAAAATTACTTTCAAACCAAATAAGATTGGAACTTATAGAGATACTATATTAATTCCGACACATCCATGTAATGATACTGTAAAAGTTATTGTTGTTGGTAAATGTATTAGTAGTGATTTTACTATCGAACCTAATAAAATTGATGTTGCTGCTCAGACTAATACTACGTATAATATTCCAATTAAACTTAAATCAATTGGCTCTGAAGATGTAAATATTATTAGTTATGAAATAAAACCAAAAGTAAATAGTGCTGATATTGTATTAAATCCGAGTTTACCTCAGAAATTAATTGCCGGAGCTGATTTAGACTTTGTTTTAAGTTTCACTGCCAAGTCAGACTCAGTTTATAAATTTGATATTTGCTTCACTAGCGATGGTCTTTGCCCTAAGACAGTATGCAGGCAGATAAACATTTCTACCAAATCTAGATGGGTTACAGCCAATCCTGATTCGCTGATATTTGAAAAAGTCATTTGCCAATTGAAAGCTAAAGAACTTGAAATTGAGATTAAGAATTATGGTAATGCACCTGATACTATTAGTTCTATTAAATTGGACAATATTAGTGGTAAATTCAGCATTCTAAATATGCCAAATCTGCCTTATAAATTAGAATCAAATTCATCTTATAAATTGAAAATTCAATTTGAAGCTGATGAAATTGGTCTATATTATGACAAGGTTACTATTAAAACTATCGATCCGGCTGGTCAGGTATTTGTTATTCCTATAAAAGCTGAGTTCTATTCTACAGCAACCTTACCGGTATTTTATTCACTTAATTTTGGTGAATTCGAAAAATGCGAACCAAAAAGAACTCAAACATTGAAATTTGTAAATAGCGGAAATATTGCGGATACTCTCCTACTATCTTACTCAAAGGATAATAGGTACAAATTAATTCCGCCAGATCAAATTATTATTCCTTCAAATGATTCTGTCGAATTAATAATTGAAATCGATCCATCAAAATTTACTATTCCAAAGCATGAAATAGTCGATATCACATTGAATAGTAAGCCTTGTAACAATAAACATAGCATAAAATTGGATTTTGCATTTATTAAACCAAGCCTTTCGATAGACCCATCAACAATTGATTTTGGTAGCAACTTGTCCGGTACTATATTGAGAGATACATGTATTATAGAAAACAATAGCGATTATGTAATTAATATCGACAGTCTAATATTAAGCCCTAATTACACAGAATACAAAATCAATTTAGATGTACCAAAACAAATAAATAAAAATGCTATAATTAAAGTTCCAATAGAATTTAAATCACTGAACTACGGAAGCTTTGATTCCGAACTCAAAGTATATTATTCTCGTGCATGCAAAGATTCATTGAAAGTACAGTTGAAATCGACTGTTCCAAGCGAATTATATAGACCTGAATTGATTTTAAGCAAACATAAAAGCAAACCCGGAGATACGATTAATATAAGTATGTCATTAAAAGGATCATATCCTAGGGTTGATGTTGAAAACTTAGATTTAGATATAAGCTACGATAGTTATCTTATTGATGTATATTCAGTATCTGCCAAGTCTGATAATGGCTGGAAATCCATAAATAACGCTGAAATTAATCCATCGAATGTTAAATTAAAATTGGATGATTCTTATAAAACATTTTTCCATGATTCCGGCACCAAAGTAATATATAAAGCGTTGGTACTGGCTCATATTCCTGATTATACTGATATTAAATTTGACAAAGCCGATTACAAAGGCAATAAAAATGTCGATATAAATAAAGTTGACGGAAGTCTGCAATTATATGGATATTGCGGACCTATTGTAGCTATTGGTATCAAGATGTTGCCTTATTTTGAAGTTAATTCAATTGTCGCATCAAATAATAGTATTGATATCGATTTGAAGTCTTTTTCTGAAAATGATATTGATATTAGACTGGTAGATGTCAATGGCAGAATTCTATGTGTTAACAGCAAAAAATATATCGAAGGTAAGCATATAATCAGCTTAGATATCAGCCAAATTTCAAGCGGCGTTTATTATCTTTCTTTGGCAAATAATTATAACTCAAGAATATTGAGTCCTATAACAATTGTAAAATAGGATTTTATAGTTGTTCAAATTATAATTGTTTTAAAATATATTTACATAATATTAAAAATGCTTGATCTAAAGACAAAATTGGATCAAGCATTTTTTATTTTTGACTTTATGAAACTTTGAGTTACTATACGATACTCCATCGATTACATAAGTATACGACAATTAT
>CAZBNQ010000292.1:0-4475 GCA_964493035.1 uncultured Hyphomicrobiales bacterium
CCAAGCAATCCACTTGGCTTTCTAAACTGTTTGGCAATAAAACGAAACATAATAATACTCATTTAAAAATAAGACAGTTTATGCAATATAATCTATTTTCAAATATCAATACATTGAAATATATCTTTATTTAATTATTCAATATTATAAATAACAGGCATTTGTCCTTGCCATTTGTCAAATAATAAAGAATCTGAAATTAAATTTGCCATAAAATTTGCAACATTTACTCGACTACTTTTTGCAGGTTTATAAATAGATCTGCTTGGCGAAGGAATTATTTCATATTCGCTCAAATCAGCATCTATTAATGTATCTGGCCTTACGACTACCCAATTCAATTTTGGATTTTTATTCCCAACTTCCAACCTTAAATAATCTGCGGCTTCTTCGTTATCAGCTTGAGGAGGCAATAAAAATCCTATTATTGAAATAATAATTTTTTGGCTTATAGATGCATTTTCATTCAAATCTTTATTTTGAACGGCAACTGTATTAAGTAAAATAAATTTAATAGATTGATTTGACTTGTTTTTTTGAACAGTTTGGCATACCAATCTCACAGCATCTGCCACTAATCTTTTTGGCTTTCCCAATATACCTTTGATATTGATATTATGCCCCAAGCATGATGCAACTGCATTACAACCATTCATATACTCAGCAATTTCATCTGAACTAATCGAATTAATATCAGCATAAATCAATGTGATATCCGGATTAGATTTCCATGCTTGAGGAATATTTGCCGATCGGCGAACTATTGCCTTCACTTTTTGTGATTTTGATAATAATTGTTCCACAAGCCTCTTGCCTGTAGCACCACTTGCGCCTAGTACCAAAGTTGCCATATTTTCAGATTAAATAGTTTAATAAATAGTATATTTACATATAGATACGCAGGCAATCTACATTTGTTACGAAAATAATCTCCAGAAAAAATTCTCAAAAAACATGCTCACACTAAAGATTATCAAACTTGAAATCATAAGAGAAACCAAATGATAAAGATGGTCTAAGTTTAATAATTTTTTTCTCGAAAGATCCAAAATACGAGCTTTCAAGATATAATTTGATTGATTTGCCATAAAAAAGTGAACTCGAAAATCCGTATAAATTTGTATTCCTATCGTAAGGTCCACCAAGCTTGTTAGACTTCTGAGATTGAGCAAAATAAATATATGCAGGACTAAAAGTAATTCCAAAACTTTCACTAATATGAAACGAATTGTAAATTCTTAGAGATCCGGAATATGCTGTTGTCTGTGTTAGAAATGGCGATAAGATAGTTACTCCAATATCTCCACCGATACTAGCTGCATAAATGGAATTATGCGAACCTATTATCTGATATTTTGAATGCAGCATCAACATCGAACTAGAATTTATTGAAAGTCCTAAATCGAAATTATCTTTTAAGCCATAGTAAAGTCCGGCTCTTGCTGAAAAAGGAAGAATACTATCTATATCCAATCCAATATCTGATCTATCAAAAGCTCTAATATTAAAAGAATTTATATAAGATAAATTGTTTTTTCCTAAACTTCTTCCGGTTTGTATAGAATCAAAATTGGCGCAAGAACTGACTCCAATTACTAACAAAATTAAATTTCTAATTTTCATTTGATTATTTCAAAACATAAATTATTTAATTTCAAATTCAGCAAGCATCTCATATCTCAATTTTATTTTTCTAAGATTATCTATTCCAGAGTTATCACTTGATGACATTATTGAGTTGCTTGTTATTGAGTTTGAAGCACCATAGAAATTCGGAAAAGTTGAATCTCCGCTAGAGAGCTCTTTTATCGAAATTATATCACCAAGTTGCTTGTCAAGGCTGCCGAGCAAATATATAGCTTTAACTTTAGCAGCTTTTAAGGCTTCAATTTTGACCTGCTTGCGAAATTCACTAATATTTTTATTTTTTAATTCAGCAATCCTCATATATTCAATCCCTTTAGGATCAATTGATTCAATAATTTTATTGATTATGTTGAAATCATTTACACTGATAATAATTTTCTTGCTAATCAGAAATTCCTTGCCCAAGTAGCGCCAATAATTACCTAAATCCTTAATTGTTATTTGATTCTTGTTAATGCCAATATTTTCTAAAGCTTTGAGCATTTTAGGCTCAATTTCTTTCATTGGTACCTTTGTTTTATAATCTTCATATTCTTTGCCTTTTTTGAATTCTTCAGCCCAATATTCCTTTATACTTATTTCAAAAAGAATTTCGTCAGGTTCAATTTCTAATTCTGCACTGCCCGTAACCTGTATGGATGGTTTTACATTTTGGGCTTTTACTATACCAATGCATAATAAAATAACGAGTAAAAAGATGATATTTTTCATGTCAAATCCATATAAACAATTATAAATCAGAAGCCTACAGCCATTCGGCATTCTATTAGACAAATTAGCGAATAATAGACTTAAAAACAAAAGAATTAATCAATTTCTTACTTCTTATGCTTTATTTTCTTTAAGAAAGATCGCAATGCTCACTTTGTTTTTCTAATCTATAAGCACTCGTATCTTCTTTACTTTGTCAATCGTCTTCAATCAAGACTACCTTGAAAAGTTCAGACAAAATACACCATATATACCTCTCAAGCGTTTTAATAATTTTAAATTATAATACGGAACCAATATGAACTCCGAAATAAAAAAACAACTTATAGATACATTAAAAAACCGTTTCGCAAAAAACATGCATCGCCATCAAAGCATCGACTTCAGCAAAGTCATTGCAAAGCTTGATGCAAATCCTGCAAAACTTAATTCTCTATATCAGATGGAGCAAAGTGGCGGCGAACCGGACATCGTAGATTACAATCCGCAGAATGACGAATATATCTTCTTCGACTGTTCAGCAGAATCACCTAAAAACAGACGATCATTATGTTATGACTCAGAAGCACTAGACAAGCGCAAAGAAAACAAACCCTCGGGCAGCGCACTTGCTCTTGCAAATGAAATGGGAATTGATATTCTGGACGAAGACCAATACAGATACCTTCAAAATCTCGACAATTTTGATACTAAAACTTCCAGTTGGATTAAAACACCTGAATCCATTCGCAAGCTTGGTGGTGCTTTGTTTTGCGACAGAAGATATAACCATGTGTTTGTATATCATAATGGTGCAGAATCTTATTATGCTGCGCGTGGATTTAGAGCTTGCTTGAAAATTTAGATGTCTTATTTTATAAAATCAAAAAAATGATTTTTGTTTTTAATTCAAACCTTGTAATTTGCTTAATTGTCTATTAGGTATTAAAACTATACTTAATTTTTTCATTTAATTTATATCGGATTTGATCATGGATAATTCAAGAATATTCAAGACTCCATTTGCTGGCGTTTATCCATTATATATTCAAAAAGTTGAGAAAAAAGGCCGCACTAAAGCAGAATTGGATGAAATCATTTATTGGCTCACCGGTTATGATGAATCTAGTTTGAATCACCATTTAGAAAATAAAACTGACTTTGCCACATTCTTCGAAAATGCCCCACAAATCAATCCAAATGTATCATTGATCAAAGGCGTAATTTGTGGCCATAGAGTTGAAGATATAAGCGATCCTTTGATGCAGAAAATACGTTTTTTGGATAAGCTTGTCGATGAGTTGGCAAAAGGCAAAACTATGGATAAGATTTTAAGAAAATAACAAATCAAACAATATATTGATTTTTATTCACTTTTTCAACACAGGTAATTTCATGAAAAAACTAGTGATTCCCTTCCTAATGCTCTTAGCAAGCATTAGCTCTGGTTATGGTCAAATTGTATTTGGTGTAGCGCCAGGTCTTTCACTCAATAGTGCTTATGTGGGCTACAAAATTGATAATTCTATCGTTCCCTATGTCGGATTCCAATATCTTAGCGCAGGTATTGAAATAAGCGAATTAGGACAAGAATATGATTATGACCTCGACAAAATGGTTTCTTACCTCAACAAAGCTGAAGTAAATGCCAGCATCTTCATGCCAAATATTGGTATAAAATACTTCGTAGCTAAACAAAATAAAATAAATGCATTTTTAAACTTGAACTTATCTAAGCCAATTTTGAGTGCTGAAATTAAAGATAACGGTACTGACGACCCTGATTTGAAGGATATAAATGAAGGAATTGACAATTTAAGTATCTTTGGTGGTGAACTTGGATTTGGAGTAGAATACTTTTTCGACGACAACTTTAGTATTGGCGGTGAATTTGGCATAAGATATTTCCATCTGGAATACGATGATGTAAGAACCAGAGAAGTTTACAATCCGGCTAATGGTCAAAATCAATTAGTCGATTTCAAAGATAATTTTCAATTTAATATCAGCCCTACTTTCTCGAGAATTTCTTTGAATTATTACTTTTAATCTTAATTTATAATTTGATATAATGCAGGATTTTACTCAGCTTTGGTTTTAGTATCTTATTTGAGATATTAAGCAAAAAACGAGTGCAA
>CAZBNQ010000293.1:0-4466 GCA_964493035.1 uncultured Hyphomicrobiales bacterium
GAAAGTATAGGAGCCGGAAGTGCGCACTCTTATATTGTTAATTTTAGATACTTCATCTACTGAATTGGCTAAATCGAAGATTTTGGAGTGCAAAGCTTCTGGAGATCTATCAATTAATGCATCAATAGATTTTTTACCTAATTTGAAGGAAATAACAATAACAATTAGTGCTACTATCATAGCAGAAATTGCATCAGCGATATGGTAGTTGAAATATGATGCAATAAGGCCTATCAAAACCACAGCCGATGATAGAATATCAGTAGAAAAATGCAATGCATCGGCTTCGAGTGCTTGGCTGTTGTATTTTTTTGCAACACGCATCAAAGCACGCGACCGAGAAAAATCAATAATCATCGATACAATGATAACTGCAAAGCTCCAAAACGTTACTTTAATTTCGGTATGGCCAAATACGAGCCTTGAAACAGCTTCATAGACAATCCAAATACATGTGATAAACAGTAGGAAAGTTTCGCCAAGTGCAGATAAGTTTTCAATTTTTCCATGACCATAATTATGCTCTTTATCGGCTGGAGCATCAGCAATTTTGACAGCAAAAAATGTCATAAATGCGGCAATTAGGTCTAATCCAGAATGTAGTGCTTCTGACAAAATACCAAGACTTCCTGTCAGAATTCCAACAAGTAGCTTCATTGCTGTTAGGAAAATTGCTGCTATAACTGAGCTTAGCGCAACAAATCGTTTTTCTTTTGTTTCATGTAGTAGATCAGATCCCATTAAGCTTTTATAATAACATAATACAAAACTGATAACTATTTTTTGACGAAATAGTTTGAAAATCATTTATGAATTAATTGAAGTATAATCTACATTTCATTTTTGTATTAATCACCGATTAAAATTAGCAGGTTTGTATTAAATACATCCTGATTTTCGGATGAAACCGCTTCGAGATTAATAATATAAGCACCAGGCTGATACTTGAAGCCATCGTCATCAGCTTCCCAGACAATTGAACCAAGTTTTCCAGAATAGTCATTGTTTAGCAATGTCGATAAATATGCTCCATTTCTATCGAAGAGTTTTATCGATAGACGTGCCCTATCGAATGGCAATACGTAGCTTATCAGGCATTTGGATTTGCTTGGAGAAAATGGATTTGGTTCTGCTTTTAATTTTTCATTAATTTCAGAAATGATTGATATAGAGTTTTGTTTTAGAGGAGTGCCGCCTAGGTTATCGGCAGAAGAAGACCAGGATTTTGGATCATTTGTTGTAGTGCTTGGATTGATTCTCTCGAGACTAATGTTCTTTGTGTTCAATACTGTTGGGTCGTGCCATTTAGATGAGTAATATATGGAGTCTATGATTAGATTTTCTTTGTTTGAGATTACAAGTGCGTCAGTACTCGAATTTAGATTTAAACTTGATTTCTTAATATAAATTGACAAAGAATCTTTTAAATATTGAAATTTATTTATAAGTGAAGAATCCCATGCTATTATAAAGAAATTATGCGGCAAGATATATAAATTTTCTTCAATTTCGAAGTACTTCTTGTTGAATGATCCATTAGCGTCCCATATTCTCCATGCATGGAGCGAAATGGAATCATCAAGTTTGTTGTATAATTCAATATATTCAGAGTTTTCGTCATCAATATCAAACATAATTTCATTTATCACAATATCATTATAATCTAGCCCCAAAAATTGTTTACAAATAATTTCATTGTTTGAATTGTTAGCATCTTTACTAGATGAAATTACAGATTTTATGTTGTAATATCCTTTTAAATTGAATTTCTTGTTTATATCATCTTTGTTGATGATATAAACAAGCGAATCGTGTGAATTGACAGAAATATAGTCGGATTTAATACATTCAATTATTTCAAAATCATTGTTTTTATTAATATCGATATATACTTTAAAATCAATATTATTAAGATCTTTAATGCCACAGTTGGAAATTTGAATAGAGAGATTGGAGCCGTCATAAATAATATAGTCAAGTTTTGCATCAAACAAGTATTTCGAAACTGAGTTTATTCTTCCTGCGCTATTATGAGAGGAATCTTTGGAACAAGTAATTGTTTTATCATCGACAAGGTCATATCTAATTCTTTCTAGAGAAGAATTTTGGGAGCACGAGTAAATATATTTGAGTGAATCGATCAAAACCCCATTATGTTTGATTTTTACTTCGTCGCTATCATTATTTAAAGCAGGAAAATTGAGCTGAAAAATAGGAATTGAATCAGGAATCTTGATAGATTCTTTAAATTTTAAAGAATCAGTAGTAATTATGGAAAATGCATTGGATTTAATAAAGAAATAATCTAATGATTTGGAAGTTTTAGAATCGGCAATCTCAAAATGAGTAGAGATGAAAGCGATAGAGTCAGGATTAAAAAGCTCAATCCATTCCGGCTCCGGAGATTTAGGAGCCGGGCAAAATTCGTTTATAATGATTGAAGCTTTAAGACTGCCAATAAAAAATGGCAGAACCACAAAACAAACGAAATATTTCACGATACCAACTATTTATAGTTATAATAATTACTTACCGGTTGGAGGTCAGAATTATTAATAAGTATCTCGAGGAGCTCTTCCAAATTGATTTTATCAGTATTATCGAAGCGATTTTTGATAGGGCTGTCAATATCTAAAACACCATATAGCTTTCCATTAAGAATAATAGGAATAACTATTTCAGAATTAGAGGCAGCATCGCAAGCAATATGCCCCGGAAATTCATGAACATCATCAACGATAATAGTAGTGCCTTGCGCAGCAGAGCTGCCGCAAACTCCTTTTCCCATAGAAATTCGAGTGCAAGCAGGTTTGCCTTGGAATGGCCCCAAGAGCAAGTCGCCATGGCTCATCATATAGAAACCGACCCAATTTAATGAATCGAGCGAATTAAAGATTAAAGCTGAGAAATTGGAAGCATTAGTAATAAAATTAGTTTCTTTTGCAAGCAATTCTTTCAACTGCAATTTCAATGTATTATAAATCATTTTTTTCCTCAGTAATAATTGGATTTTCCCAGCATGAATCGAAGAAATTATCTCCAAGATTTCTACGGGTTCTATCAGCGATTTCTCTTTCAAACAAATCTTTATTTAATTTGTCTGGATAGTCTTGATAGCCGAGAGCAATCATGCTCAAAGGAACGAATCTATCGGGGATGTCAAATTCCGATTTTAGTTTGTCTTGGTCGAAACCACCGCATTGGTGTGCAGCCAAACCCATAGCTACAGCTTGAATACAAATACTCATAGCAGCAGCACCGGTATCATAGTTGCCCCATCTATTAGGTGCAGAATTTTTTCTAAATTCGGTATCGGCTAAAACAGCAATAATAACTTGAGCATTTTTGACCCATTGTTGGTTCCATTCACCCAAAATATTAAGGGCATTATTATAAGCTTCGAAATTAGATAATTTATCAAAAACGATCATACGCCAGGGTTCATCACCAAAGCATGATGGAGCCCATCTAGCGGCTTCGCATAAAGCAATTATTTGGTCTCTGCTTACAGATTTATCCGGATTGAAAGAGCGGCAACTCCATCTTTCGGATAATAAGTTGTGAATAGGTTGAATAGTTTTAGCATTTTTTTTAAGCATAACAACTAATACCTCATTTTTCTACGAATTTCAATTTCGGATTCGCGTTCTTTAGTAGCTTCGCGCTTGTCATATTTGCGTTTAGCGCGGCACAATCCGATTTCAACTTTGACTAAATGACCAGAGAAATATATAGCAAGAGGAATCAAGGTAATACCTTTTTCCATCACTTGATTTTTGAGTTTTATAGCTTCTCTGTGGTTGACGAGAAGTTTGCGTAATCTTTTGGGTTCATGATTTTCTCTATTGCCATGATCATAAGGATTGATATGAAAGTTGAAAAGATAAAGTTCATAATCATCCTTAGACTTAAAACCAGCATAAGCATCTTGAATACTGCATTTCCCATCTCTTAAAGCTTTAACCTCAGTTCCTTGCAAAACGATACCGGCTTCGAGTTTTTGAATAATTTCGAAGTCGTGACGAGCTTTGCGATTAGATGCAATTAACTTTTCTTCTCTTTCCAATGTATCTGACGATCTCATATTCCAAATCAATTAAAAATATTAATAATTAACAAAAGATATATTAAAGGCAAATTAATACATTTCTTTGATTTAGCAAATCAAAAACAAAAAAAACGATTAAAAAATCGTTTCATTCAATAAAATTTTATCTTAATGATTAATAAAATTCGTAGAAAAACTTGTATTTTTTCAGGATAATACCAGAACCATTGGATTCGGTTTCGATATCTGGAAGCCCACTTTTATTATAATAGATGGTGCAAACGTTATTAATTTTACCAAATCCATCAAAATTAATAATGTCGATTTGATTATTATTAGTGCTATAAGCCATACTATCAATAACAACATTAGTACCAATGGTAGATTTAAGGATAGTTCTACCGATTAGTTTTCCGTC
>CAZBNQ010000294.1:0-4437 GCA_964493035.1 uncultured Hyphomicrobiales bacterium
AACTGGAAGAAAAGTAATACTGATTGGATCAGATTTTAGTAAGACCGAAGAATTATTAGTATTTTCAACAACAAACACTTTTTCAGGTATATCAAAATTAGAATTGGCGAAGCAAGAAAAAGAAATTTTCAAATTAATAGTTTTTGAAAATTCATTTAAAGCAGAATCGATGCAATAGCTTCGAAGTATAATATTGGGATTATTGAAAAAAGTTGGATTTAAATCGACAAAGTCGTTTTGCTTAAGAACAAAAGAGTAATAAATGGAGGCAGAATCGCCAATACGAAGAGAATCATTTGAAATAAAAGAAAAAACTGACCGCTCAGCAAAAGCAAGAGCAGGAAGAGTAAGAAGAAAATATAATATCCATTTAAACATGGATAAAAATAAAAAAAACGGCGATAAAAATACGCCGTTTTTTTTAAGAAAATTGTTATAAGCTTGTTTTTTGGCGAATTTTCTTTTCAGACATACCACGAAGGTAATAAAGTTTTGCTCTACGAGCACGACCTACGCGAATCAAAGTAATGCTTTGAATCATTGGAGAGAAAATTGGGAAAATTCTTTCAACGCCGACGCCATTAGAAATCTTTCTGATAAGGAAAGTTTCGTTGATGCCAGAGCCTTTACGACCGATAACGATTCCTTTGAAGTTCTGAATACGTTCTTTTTCACCTTCAACAACACGAACGGCTACATTTATTGTATCACCGGGCTTGAAATTAGGAATCTCGGCGAAATTTTCTCCATCCTTTTCCTTACGAGCGTTAATTGCGCGCTCGATATTCATTTGCTCCACTAAATTCATTGTATTCATGTTTTTAGCTCCTTTTAAAAATAAGAGCTACAAAATTAATGGAATAATTCCACATATCCAAATCATTTTTTTAGTTTTCTTAAATACTTAGAACGAAACTTCGACAATAAAAATTCGTTTTTATAAGAAAACCTATATTGAATAAAGAATCGGGGAGAATTCATATAAACAAAAATAGAGAAAAAAATATTGATTTTGCTAAAAAGAATGTTTGCATATATTGAAATGTATGTTATTTTTGTAATAATT
Organism: uncultured Hyphomicrobiales bacterium; assembly: GCA_964493035.1. Taxonomy (GTDB): domain Bacteria; phylum Bacteroidota; class Ignavibacteria; order Kapaibacteriales; family UBA2268; genus JAUQWR01. The sequence goes on from CAZBNQ010000294.1 coordinate 1,067, forward strand.
GACTTAAATTTTAACTTTTTTATATAAAGGAGAAACTATTTATTGAAAATTGATACAAATTAATATAATTTTGTACTTTGCAAAAATTTGAAACCAATGAAAACAGGTGATGAATTGTCTTGGATTAATGACCTGAAAGATAGCGACAAAGCTAAACAGGAAGAGCTTCTGAACACATGCAAGCTCCCTAAGCATTTGGCAGTAATTATGGATGGTAATGGAAGATGGGCTGTCGAGAGAAGTTTCTCTAGAATTACCGGGCACAAACAAGGGATAGAATCCGTTAGGGATATCGTTAAAGCTTCCTCTCAATTAGGAATCAAGTATTTAACTCTCTATGCTTTTTCCATCGAAAATTGGAATCGTCCGGCTACCGAAGTTGGTGGCTTGATGAAGTTGCTGGAGCAGTATCTTCAATCCGAAATAAATGAGCTACATGCCAACAACGTAAGATTAAATTCTATCGGTAAAAGCAGTTCTTTGCCTAAACTTGTTCAAAAATTACTGAAAAACGGTCAGGAATTGACCAAAGATAATGATGGCTTAACCCTGACGCTGGCTTTGAGCTATAGCGGACGCTGGGATATCGTGCGTGCTGTGCAGATGATTGCTCTAGACGTCCGAAGAGGCAAAGTTTCGCCTGAAGATATTAGCGAAGACTTGTTTGGTTCTTATTTGCAAACTCATAATATTCCCAATCCCGATTTATTGGTTAGGACTAGCGGTGAGATGCGCTTGAGTAATTTCCTGCTTTGGGAAATGGCTTATGGCGAAATGTATATAACAAATAAATATTGGCCGGAATTCCGTAGAGATGATCTCTATGAAGCAATTTATAATTATAATACCCGCGAAAGAAGATTTGGCAAAACTTCTTCCCAAATTGCTACAGAAAAGGATTCTAATCAAAGTGATTCATATATTCAGAGAGTGATGAATGTTTTCAAAAAATAGTTTTTTTATTGCAGCTTTTCTTTTAGTTATTTCTTTTGGTTCTTTATTTGCTCAAAGAACTACCGGAGATGATCAGCCGACTTATACTATTGCCGGTTTGTCTGTCGAAGGTAATCAATTCAGCGACGTCGAAACTATTATCGCTATCTCTGGTCTGAGAGTGGGCGATAAGGTTATTCCTCCTGCTGATGATAAACTTCAAGTAGCTATTAAAAATTTATGGAAAAGAAAGCAATTCTCTGATGTTGATATTATCGCTGACAAAGTAAGCGGTACTAATGTGTTCCTTAAGATTAGAGTCAAAGAATTCCCCAGAATGTATAAATTTTTGATCGAAGGTAATGATCAAGTTAAAGAAAAGGATATTGCTCTTGCTTCTGAAAAAATCAGAGGTGATATCCTTTCCAATTACGATTTATATCTTATTAAATCTAAAATTAAAAAATTATATAATAAAGAAGGTTTGGCGTTTGCTAAAATTGAGGTCAAATCTGTACCTGCCGATACCGGCAATTTTATGAACGTCATAGTTACTATCAACGAAGGCGTCGAGTATCATGTGAAAAAAATTGTTTTCCGTGGTAATGATAAATTGTCGAATAGTGATTTAGCAGGTTCTTTTGATAAGACTCATACTAAATCTTGGTGGGAGTTTTGGAGATCTGCAAAATTTGTACAAGAAGACTATGAAAAAGACAAAGAATTACTTAGAAAATATATGAAAAAAGAAGGTTTCATGGAGTCTGCTCTTTTGAAGGATTCAATTGAGTATAATGAGGAAACCGAATCTGTTGTTCTTTATATCGACGTTTACGAAGGTAATAAGTATTATTTAAGAAATATTGATTTTAATGGTAATACTGTTTATAGTGATGAATTGCTTAAAGACAGATTAGATTTTAAAACAGGGGATGTCTATGATTATGAAAAATTCATGGCAAACCTCCAAAGAAATGAAGAATCTTCAGATGCCTTGTCTTTATATATGGATAATGGATTTCTTCAAGCAAGAATGGAACCCAAAGAAAAGAAGATTTCAAATGATACTGTAGATATTGATATCGCTGTGTTTGAAAATGATAGATATAGAGTTGGCAATGTTATTATCGTTGGAAATAAGAAAACCAAAGATAAAGTAATTCGCCGAGAATTGTATACAATGCCTGGTGATTATTTCGATAAATCTGCAATTATTAGATCTGTAAGAGCTTTGGGCGTGTTGAATTATTTCAATCCTGAAGCACTCAAACCTGATGTGCAACCCTCAAATGTAGACAATACTACTGTGGATATTATTTACCAAGTTGAAGAACGCTCTACCGATACTTTTAATGCTTCGATGGGCTTTGCCGGTACTTATGGCTTGACTCTTTCGCTTGGTATTACGTTAAATAACTTTTCTTTGCTTGAACCTTTGATGGGTGGTGCTGGGCAAGTATTCAATTTCAATTGGGAAAGAGGATATGATGCTAAGCTTCAGACATTTAGTTTGGGATTTTCTGAACCATGGCTATTTGACGAACCAACAACTTTAGGCTTCAGTCTTTATGATACTAAGATAAATTATTATTATCAATTGCGCCGTACCGGTGGTATTTTGAATATTGGTCGTCGTTTCCGTTGGCCTGATGATTACTTCAGAGGCGATTGGTCAGTAAAATTCCAATTGAATGATGTTGGATCTGAAGTATCTTCATACTATCGTCAAGGAAAATATACTGAATTTACTCTTAGCCAGAAGTATTCAAGAATAAGTTTGAATAACTTGTTTTTCCCAACTGTCGGTTCAAGATTTTCATTGTCTGCTGATTGGGCTATGGGAGCAATCGGAGTTGGTTCTACTGATTTCTTGAAGACAGAATTTAACATGGAAATGCTTAATCCGCTTCTCTCGATCGGCGAACAAGACAGAGTAGTGTTATATCTTTCTTCTAAACTAGGATATGTTACAGGCATAAAAAATGATACAACAATTTCGCCAATAGAATTGTATTATATGGGTGGAAATGGCTTGGCAGGCTATGGCGTTACTCCTTTAAGGGGCTACAATGATAGAGCGATTGGAAGTGGAAATGGTGCTAAACTTATGGCAAAATATACTGCTGAATTGAGATTAGCTTTGTCTCAAAATCCTATGCCTATTTTCATTTATGGTTTTGCTGAAGCCGGTAATGTGTGGGATAGCTTTAAAGGTGCCAATCCTTTCGACTTAAAGCGCTCTGCAGGGCTTGGTATTCAGATGATGATCAATCCAATTGGTGTGTTTGGATTTAGTTATGGTTATGGTTTCGATCCTGTAGGAAATTCTGATAAACCTTCAGGCTGGAAATTCTTATTCCATTTAGGCGGACAATAATTTATTATTTAAAATATATAATTCGGAGATATTATGAAAAAATTATTCAGTGTAGCATTGT
>CAZBNQ010000295.1:0-2358 GCA_964493035.1 uncultured Hyphomicrobiales bacterium
CTCTCGGCTTATTCTTCTGCATTAAAGCATTTTGGCTCTTTTGATGTTCTGATTAATAATGCAGGTATTTTTCCTGACAAAACTAATATTGATGATTTGAGTTCCAAGTTTTGGGATGATGTGATGAATATTAATTTAAAAAGCCAATTTTTATTCGCCAAATTATTCTCTCAAAAATCCAATCAAGGTCATATCGTCAATATTGCTTCTCTGGGTGGATTTGAAGTTTGGAAAGAACGTACTGCTTATAATATTTCTAAAGCTGCTGTCGTTCAATTAACTAAATCTTTAGCCTTGGATTTGGCTCCGAGAATTGCTGTCAATTGCGTTGCTCCGGGCATTATCAAATCATTTAGGCACAAAAATGATAATGTTTCTATTCCTAAATCCAGAATACCTTATGGCGATTATGGCAGCCCTAGCGACTATTTCGCAGCTGTCGAGTTTTTCGCTACTTGTCCGAAATTTATTACCGGACAGTTTTTAATTGTTGATGGAGCTTATAGTTTAGCAAGATAAAGGAGATTATATGGAAATGTCTGACAAGCAATTGTTTGAATCACCTAATGGTAATGATATTCAACAAGCAGGCAAAGCTTACGATAATACTGAGTTTATTCACAGTCGCGATGGGCGCACTATCAGGATTTTAGCCGAATACTTATATCCTGAACAATATTTTAGAAATCATAAAGTCGAAAATGCTGTTGTCTTTTTCGGCTCGGCTCGCACTCTTTCTGAAGAAGCTTTTGCTGCCAAAATGGATCTTCTAAAATCCAAATTGGATAATGCAAATTCTGTTCAAGAAAAAGATATTATTAATAATGAAATTAATTCTTTAGAAAAAATTAAATTCCTTTCGAAAGTTTATTCTGATGGTGTCGAACTTGCAAAAATGATTGCTGATTGGAGCAATACACTTCCTGAAGAAAAACGTATGTTTGTTTGCACTGGTGGCGGTCCGGGCATGATGGAAGCTGCTAATAAAGGTGCTTATTTGGCTAGCAGCCCCAATATTGGACTCAATATCAGCCTGCCTTTCGAACAAGCTCCTAACGGTTATATATCCGATGCACTCAACTTCGAATTCCATTATTTCTTTATGAGAAAATTCTGGTTTGCTAATCTTGCTGTTGCAATGGTTGCTTTGCCCGGTGGCTTTGGCACTCTTGACGAATTATTCGAAATTCTTACTCTAAAACAAACTACTAAAATTTCAAAACCTCTTCCTATTGTGCTTTATTGCTCAGAGTTTTGGAAAAAATTAATTAATTTTGACTATCTTGTAGATGTCAAAATGATTAATAAAGACGATTTGAAACTTTTCAAATTCTGTGATAGTCCTAAAGAAGCTTTTGATTGGATTACAAGCGAATTGACTAGACTTTATGATTTATAATTTTCATCGGAATTAATCGATGTTGGATATTATATTTATTGTTTTATGGTGCTATTGTGCATTTTGTGTTGCTTACATATTCATTTGCTCAATAGCATCATTAATTTATAAAAAAACAATTCTTCGAGATAATGAGGAACAAAAGACCTTTGCCATTTTAATTCCTGCATATAAAGAAGACAAAGTTATTATTGATGTAGCAAAAGCTGCTACCACATTAGATTATTCCACCGATAAATTTCAAGTATTCGTTATTGCAGATACTCTAAAATCCGAAACAATCGAAAAAATCAAAGATTCCGGTGCTAATGTGATCGAAGTTGTGTTCGAATCCAGCACTAAAGCAAAGGCTCTCAATGCTGCTATGAATCACCTACAAGAGAATCAATTCGATTATGTTTTGATTGTAGATGCTGATAATATAATGCAAAGTGACTTTTTAAAGAAAATGAACCATTATGCTATTAAAGGTTATAAAGCTATTCAAGGTCATAGAGCTGCAAAAAATACTAACACTCCAACTGCCCTTCTGGATGCAGCAAGCGAAGAAATGAACAACTCAATTTTTAGACGCGCACTTAGCAATCTGGGGCTTTCTGCTATGATTATCGGCTCGGGCTATGCTGTAGAACTTCTGCTTTTCAAAAGAGTTATGGGAGAACTTGGAGATGTTGCCGGCGAAGATCGGGAGTTTGAAATTAGATTACTTAAAGAAAATATAAAAATTCCTTATGTCGAAGATGCAATTATTCTCGACGAAAAAGTTCAAAAATGGGATGTTTTTAAAAATCAAAGAACTAGATGGCTTGCTGCCAGCTTCGACTTTGTGAAAAACTATTTTATTAAGGATTTCTTCAAGTTGTTTTCCTACAATTTGGATTATTTCAATAAAGTAGTGTCATCGATTATTCCTCCGCGAGCTATGTTTATTTTTTTACTTTTATTTAACAATAAGGATA
>CAZBNQ010000295.1:2368-4194 GCA_964493035.1 uncultured Hyphomicrobiales bacterium
CTTTTATTGATTGCCATAGCTGATCTATTCTTAAATTTCAAACATTTATTCCTATCTTGGCAAATGCTTTTTGCTATTAATTTACTTAGTTTGGGTATTGCTATTCCAAGCAGATTTTATACCTTTAAATTTGTCCTTGCAATAGCTCGCCTACCTATTTGGATATTTAATATGATGCTTAGTCTTTTTAAAATCAAAGGACAAAGCAAAAAATTTATTCATACTCCTCACTCTATTGACTAATGGTGATTTATGAAGTTACGAATTATTGTTATTCTCTTAATTTCTCAAACAATGTTGTTGGCGCAGCCAAAAATAAAAACATTAGATTTGAAAGAATGTATCGGAATTGCTCAAAACAAAAGTAAGCAAGCCGAAATTGTAAAACGTAATAATAAGTCTAGAAAACTATATAATGATGCACTCAAAGCAGAGTATTATCCTTCTCTAATGCTCCAAGGCTCACTTCCAGGATATTACAGAGAAATTAATAGAGTGCCCCAACCAGATGGTACCAGTCTATATCGCAGCTACAGCAATATGAATGCTGATGCTAGTTTGAATATTATTCAAAAAATTCCTTTTTTTGGATCTACTTTCAATATCTCCTCTTCTATAAGCAGAACTGAAATCCCGGGTGATAAAAGATCTTCTACTTGGCGTACATCGCCCATATATGTAGGCTACTCCCAACCATTATTTAAATATAATGATATGTATTGGAATCTAAAGACCTCAGAGATACAACATGAAGCTGACGATTCAAGATTTATAGAAGATATGGAAGGTATTGCTCTCGAAGCAAGTTCTAAATTTTTTGAATTATATATGGCATATATGAATTTAAAAAATGCCGAGTTAAATGTTGCAATTAATGATAGTCTCTATTTATTATCAAACGGCAGATATAACGTTGGTAAAATCGCTGAAAATGATTTGCTTCAAAGTGAGCTTGCTCTCACGAATTCGAAAAACAACTTATCGGATGCCAAATTGAATTACAGCAGAAATGTTGATGAACTCAAAGAATATTTAAATCTTCAAGACTATGATGATTTTAATGTCATTCCACCGACTGAAATACCAATATTCGATGTAAATCTTGAGAAAGCAATGGAATCGGCTTTGCAGTATTCTTCCAAATTCAATGATTATCGCGTTAGAGAAATTAGAGCAGAATCCAATCTTGCTTCTGTTGAATCACAGTATTCATTTAATGCTACTATTAGTGCCGCTTATGGATTAAATCAGTCTGCCAATAAATTACCTGATGCATACAACAAATTGCTAGACCAAAAGCGTTTCGATATCGGTTTTTCTATCCCACTTTTTATGTGGGGCAAAGGTTCTTCAGAAATTGAAGCGGCTCTTCATCAAAAAGAAATAACTAAAAGAGAAATTGAAATTGAACGTAAGAGTTTCGAGTTGGAAATTAAATATCAAATTTTGAGAATCGAACAGCAATTCAAGCAAGTGAAATTATCTGCTCGAGCCGATACAGTCGCTTCTCGCAGATTTGAAGTTGCCAAAAACAGATATATGATCGGTACAATTGATGTAAACACTTTATTTATGGCTCAATCAGAAAAAGACAATGCCTATGTATCATATATATCTGCATTAAGAAATTTCTGGCAATCTTACTTTAATTTAAGAAAAATTACTCTATATGACTTTGAGAAAAAACAATTAATAAGTTATGAAGAATAAAACCGATTTGTCTTAAATTAATATAATTCCTATCTGTAGAGACAGGTCTCAGACCTGTCTCTCTCAGACCTGTCTCTCTCAGACCTGTCTCTCTCAGACCTGTCTCTCTCAGACCT
>CAZBNQ010000295.1:4294-4415 GCA_964493035.1 uncultured Hyphomicrobiales bacterium
GTCTCAATACAAAAACCACAAAAACGAGAATTCATAAAATCAAGCAAAATCCTTGAAGAATGTGTTCAGAAGCCAATTCCCCTCATTGAGGGGTGTCAAGCGCAGCTTGACGGGGTGGACT
>CAZBNQ010000296.1:0-4412 GCA_964493035.1 uncultured Hyphomicrobiales bacterium
ACTCGACATTGGGAACTAATCAAGAGAAAGGAACCGGGCTCGGTTTGATATTATGCAAAGAATTTATTGAAAAAAATGGAGGCAATATCTATGTCGAATCTGAAATCGGCAAAGGTACTACCTTCTATTTTTCAATACCAAGAATTAGTTGAATAAGAGTTTTATATTTTTAGGCTCTATACTTCGATTATCAACAATTTTATTATATAATTCAATCAAGTAATCGACATGCATTTCAAAAGTGAGTGGAATAGTACAATTCTTTTGCATTTCGATCACTAATTCCGGATTAATTGTCAATTCTGAAATAATAGATGCAAGTTCGCTAGCCGAATTATATTTGAAAAGTCTACCATTAATTCTATCTTTAATAAAATCAGGGAAACCACCAATATTAGAAGCAATAACAGGAAGTTTCATTGCCAAACTTTCGGTAATAACAAATGGGGCACAATCTTCCCATAGGCTGGGTAAAATCATAGCATCAAGATTTTTGGCAATTTCAGGCAGGTCTTTGCTTTGGTATTCACCCATCAATTTTACAGCATTTTTCCTATCCATGGTTTTTAGCAAGTCTGCATATTGAGGCGATATAAAACCATAAATATAAAACTCTGCAGAGCCAGGCGCTAGCAATTGTGCTGCTTGCACAATTACGTGAGCTCCTTTGTGAGGCATTACTCCGCCGATAAATCCAAATCTTAATGGTTTATGTATTTCTCTAGAATAATCTTCTGCCAAAAGTGATTCGATTGATTCATGGACTTGATGGACCACTGATATTTTTTCAGAATCAGCACCAAAATCTACCAATAATTCTTTTACTCTATTAGACACCGCCAGTGTACAATCAATATTATTATTGATTAGTTGTTTAGCTTTTTCGACTCTTTCTTTGTATAATTCGATTTTATCGGGATTCTTTTCTATCAATTCAGAATTTTCGAAGAAATCTGTATTAGTCCACAAGGATAAATCAGATTTATACATATAAAGCATAGGATCGATTAAATGATAATTATAAGGAGTATATAGAGTGATCAAATTTCGAGATTTGGCGATTTCAGCAATTTTGAATGAGAGGCCTAAGAAATTGTGGAAATGAACAAAATCAGGTTTGAATTCATCCAAAACTTTTTCAAAAAGATTAGTAATATTAGTATCTTCAATTTCTCTTTCTGGATTGAATGGATCTAAAAATATAGTGGCACGGTTGTAAATACCAAACAATTGTACTCCGGAATCATTGGATTCTTCCATAAAATATGGACTGTTGATACTATCATGATTATGAGTAGCATAAAACACAGCAACTTCATGTCCTTTAGCTGCCAGTCTTTTAGCAAATGCTTTTGGGAAAGTAGTACCGCCTCCGGATTCATTCCAGCCATACATAGTCATTAGAATTTTTAGTTTTTTCTTTTTGTCTTTAGGCTTTATAATTTGAACAGTGTCTGTAAGGACATCGATATAATCACCAGTATCGAAAACGTCAGATAGAACAAGCAAAGATTCAGCTTGTTTGAGTCGATATTCTTGAATAAAAGCAAGATTAATCTGTCCGCCGTGCTTAAGCATAGCCGGACCAAGCAATACTTTGCTTGCATGCTCAAGCATTTCTGTTCTGCCTTGTGCTACTAATCGTTGCATAGCTTGTTGAACTTTTTCCAAACGTTCAAAAAATTGGTTTCTAACGTTTGGATTGCTCACAAAGGCATGCATACCGTCTTGCAAGAAATAATTATCAGCATCTTCGATAAGAATATTTTCCCATTTAGAAAGAAAATACTTGTGATTTTGTGCATCATAGCTATCAGGATGGCTGATGAAGCGCTCAAATTTTTCAATTCCTTCGGATTTTTTGGTCATTGATTCGTAATGATATGCCTCTGAGAATGGATTATACCATACTTTGTAGCCGCATTGTCTTGCTTTTAGGCATAAATCCATATCTTCGTGACCAAAGTAATAATTCTCGTCAAATCCTGAAATTTTATCGAATAAGTCTGCTCTAATAGATAAAAATGCTCCGGTAACAAATTGATATTCTCGGGCTGTATTGACACAATCAATATACTTTGGCATAGTAAGATATATATGATAGTGCAAAATCAAATCATCTTTCACTTTGCCCCACACAATTCCAGCGTGTTGTATTGTATCGTTAGGATAAAGTAGCTTAGAGCCTTGCACTCCAATTGAATCATTTTTTTCGAAAGTATCAATAATGCTTTGTACTGAATCAGGTAACAATCTGATATCATTATTTAAAAATATAAGATATTTGCCTGAAGCAATTTCTCTGCCTTGATTGTTAGCTTTCGAATAAGATAAATTTTCTTCATTTCTAATTAATTGAAAATTAGAATGAGAAAGCTTGAGACTTTCTAAGAATTCTTTTGTTTGTAAAGATGAAGCATTATCAATCACAATAATTTCATGATCGATATTTCTGCAAGTCTGGAATATAGATTCCAAACAAGTTTTGCTTATGTCGAGATTATCTCTAATCGGGATAATAAATGAGACTAAAGCTTTTGTCTGCTTTTGATCTTGGCTAATAGTATTTAAGTATGATTCGAATTCTTCATATTCAGCTATCGAGCCACGTTGAATTATCAACTGTTTTAGCTTTTCTCTCAATGAAGAGTCGTCCGGCTTTTTTTGTAATTCTTCTTTGATCCATATAGACCAAACATCAGGAATAAATTCTCTTTCTTGAATATCAGGATTAAATTTGCCAATCCACTTGCTATTGAAATATCTAATGTTTTCTGCATCATGATCGTGGCGGTTTGGGCTCATTGATTCATAATGAATAAGAGTGCTATCAGGCACATAAACCACTTTGTAGCCGTTCAATCTAAATCTTAAGCAAAGATCAATATCTTCGTAGCTATTGATAAAGCCTTCGTCAAGATTGCCAATTTTGTCTAAATAAGATTTTCTGATTAGCATGCAAGCGCCGGTAACAGCATTGACTTCAGCATAATTTTTTACATTAGGTACATATTTAATTTTTCTCAATTTGTTTGGATGATAAGGAACAAAAGAGTTGTTTATCATTCCAAGTTTTACTCCAGCATGCTGAATTGTTTCATTATCAGGATATAGAAGCAAGCTGCCTGCAATTCCAATATTATCATCAGACTCTAATTTATTGATTAAGGCATCCAACCAATTGGGCTTCACAATTATGTCGTTGTTCAATAACAATACATATTTTGATTCAGCAGCATTTATGCCTTGGTTGCAAGCTTTGGCAAATCCATGATTGGTATGGTTATAAATAAAATTCAAATTGTTTCTAAAACTAACTTGCTCTTCTAAATATTCATAACTGCCATCAGACGACGCATTGTCTATAACAATAATATCGAAATCGCAGCTTGGAGGATAATTATATATAGATTCAATACATTGCTTGGTTAGTTCAAGTCTATTGAATATTGGAATAATAATCGTTACATTTATTTTATGATTGATTTCGTCAGATTTAGAATTTAAAAACTCATTATAAGCATTTGTATCAATTTCATTTAGAGAATAATTGTTTAATAATTCTGATCTGAAAGAATTTATGAAATCAATTCGATCGTTATACAAATTCAAATTATATAGTTTTTCGGTATGCTTTAAATAAACTTGAATAAGCGAATGATACATGTTCAATCTTTTCGATGACAAGCTCGAAGATTCTTTATATGTATAGAATCTGCAGCTAATCTCGGGTAATTTTTGTAGTCCGAATTCTGCAGCAAGCCTAATAATGAATTCCCAGTCTTCGTGAGTATCATAACTTTCATCGAAATATCCGATAGTATCGATACAAGATTTTTCGTGAATGAGTGTAATCATCGGAACATAATTCGAAATCAATAAAGATTTAAATGAAAAATCTTTATTGAAAGGAATATCTTTATAAAGTGGAGCATTATCATTTATATTTTGATAGTGCCATCTTTCGGCTATGCTATAAGCAACTTTGGAATTAGTTGATTTAAGCAAATTGACCAAAGATTCTATATGATTAGGAAGAAACTCATCATCATCATCCAAATAGGCAATATATTTGCCTATAGCTGCTTTGAGGCCGCTATTTTTTGCTGCTGAAGCACCGAGATTATTTTGATGCTGAACAAGTTTGATCTTTGAATTATCAAATTCGGATAGAATATTTGAAGGATCAGCACCTGCATCATTGACCACAAGAATTTCGAAGTTTTGCCAAGTTTGATTAAATACAGAATTTAAAGCTCTACGAAGTAATTGGGGTCGATTATATGTAGGAATAATTACTGAAACAAGTTCTTCATCAGAATATAAAGTAAATTCAGAAAGAAGTCTATCTCTGGTTGCAGAAAAATCATCAGTTTTATTTAGTATTTGGGCAGCTTTTTCAATTTCGCCTA
>CAZBNQ010000297.1:0-4408 GCA_964493035.1 uncultured Hyphomicrobiales bacterium
TCTTGCTTCTGCCAAACCTTTTACTTCTTCTGGAATTTCCTCAATTATTTCTTCCTTGGGCTCAAAACTCCAAGCAGCAAAAATATCATTCATTCGCTTTAAGAAATTGAGCATTGGAATCACATCTTTTTCATCTAAATTCTTTGCACTATTATTATTCATGAAGCTAAATAACGCAGCAAGTGCTTTTGGTGTATGCAAATCATTAGCAAGCTCTGCAAAAACGCTTTCTCTCAGCTTTTCGATTAATTCAGATTTAATTGATTCATTGCCAGCATTTCGATTTAATAATTCATAAATATAGTCTTGAATTCTAAATCTTGCTTTTCGTGCTGCGCTAATTCCATCAAATGTAAAATTAAATTTTGATGCATAATGTGCAGAAAACATAGCAAATCTAATATCAATCGGATCTACACCTTTTTCCATTAAATCTCTTAATGTGAAAAAATTGCCAAGCGATTTACTCATTTTTTCGCCTTCTACTTCAAGAAATTCGTTATGGCACCAAAAAGCAGTTGGCTCTATTCCATAACCGGCTTTGCTTTGTGCTATTTCGTCTTCGTGGTGAGGAAACTTGAGATCAACTCCGCCAGTGTGTATGTCAAACGGAAGACCCAAAAGCTCATATTCCATAGCCGAGCATTCAATATGCCAGCCTGGGCGTCCGGGGCAATTTTCACCGTTAATATCAAAATCCCAATAGGGCTCGCCATCTTTTTTAGCTTTCCAGAGCACAAAGTCAGATGCTTGCTCTCTCTCGTACTGATCGGAATCAATCCTAACACCGGCACGGAAATTATCAAAATCAATCTTAAACAATTTACCGTAGATATCCCTTTTTCTCCATTCATTTACATCAAAATAAACAGAGCCTTCGGATACATATCCAATCCCTTTTTCTACAATCGCTCTAATTAATTCCTGCATTTGAGGTATATATTCAGTAGCTTTCGGCATAGAATAAAAATGTTTACTATCGATTCCCAGTTTATTTATATCATCAACAAATGAATTTTCGTAAAATTTTGTAAGCATATGCAGATTTTCGATTGGATTATCAGTTTGCTCGCCCATATCCGATAGCCAAGCATCTGAGCCTTTTTGGCTGTCTCTAATAGTTTTATCGTCGATATTAGTAATATTCATAACCCATTTCACATCATGCTCTCCAACTACTCTCAAAGAACGTTGAAGCAAATCTGCAAACAAAAATGCACGCATGTTGCCAATATGAGCATAATTATAAACTGTGGGCCCGCAAGAATACATTCTTACTTCATTAGCATTTATTGGTTTAAATTCATCAACCGATTTATTTAGCGAATTATATAGTTTAATTTGCATTTCAATTTTTCAAATAAATTAACATTCGTTCAACAACGAATTTACGATATTATTCTTGAAAATCATAATTAAGAATTAGTGTTTGATTCTTTTGAGATTGATTAGCTGCGATCCGGCAACGGAATCGAAATTTATGCCTTTATTTTCTTGCTTTTCATTGCCGTAGGCATTCAATGCCTTTTCCATTCTTGGAGATTTCTGTTTTGCTGTATTAGTACTTTTTTCGGAGTTGAGTTCCATTCTGGCTTGTGCTTCTATTTGAGCTGCTTTGGCAGCAACAGCCCTATCTTGGCCCGATGGATCGGCTGGAGCAAGTGCAGCACTACGCACCTGCTGCATCTTTTGAATTGTCCGCTGCGGATCTTTATCGGGAGCAATATCAATCTGCACTTCACCACCAATTGCATATCTCTGCCCGTCAGGACCGGTTTCGTAGTTAAACTTAGCACCACCTTTCACCAATCCGCCCCCGGCAGCAATGTGCGCTGATTCGTGCGATTTCACTTCTCGATCGCGTTTTTTCAGTTCTTCAATAAGCCTTCGCTCACCATCGCTCAACTCATAAGGGTTCTTAGGCTTGCTAGCTCCTGTTTCGCTTTTGTCGGATTTATCTGAGCCTATTGGCTTGCCAATTTCCTTGTCAAACTTTTTGGACTCTTCAGATCTGGTGTAAATATCGATTGGTGCTCTATCTTCGCTTGGCGTTTTGTCTGGCATAGGACTAATAGGAATAGATGATGCAATTGGTTTTGCATCACTGAAATAGCTATCGTTTATTCCTGCTATTTGCATAAATATCCCTATAATGCCCTTTATTTCCTATAAACGTATTTATCGGTAAAAATAGTATTTTTATTAACTCAATATATTAACTGAAAATGAATATGAACACTTTCTATTTCTATATTAATATCAAGTTAATACATTTACTTTTCACTTATTTACAAAAATCAAGCAAATGCTTTGCCAATTCTATAATAAAACAAAAAAGCTGCTCATAATTTTTTAGAGCAGCTTAACATGTGCATTTATATAAAACCAAAATATTACTAAAATTTAATAAATACTCCGCCGCTCAATCCAATTTTATTAAACGAATTAAAATTGCCATTGCTGATATACATCAAATATGAATCTTCGAGATTGACCATTGCGCCAATTCCTGATGGACTTTCGTAACTAAATCCCAAACTAAGCCTTGCTAATGGACCAATTCCCGATCCGGCAACTACCACTTGAGTATAAGGATTGATATTCATAAATGACAAGTTTTTGAAATCATATCTGGCAGCTACGCCCAACCAATTCAATGTGGATTGATTTTCATAAGCAGCTTTGTTATTCAAGACTACATCCTGAAGATATGGTTCTGAACCAAATTCGGCACCCAAGCTTAGATTATCGGCAATACCGGTGCTAGCCAAAATCCCCAAAGAGAATGATTCGCTTAAATTATTAGATTTTGAATAAGCATCACCATATATATTTTTTATTGCTCGTCCATAGATTATCCATTTCCTATCGAAACTGCTATTATTACCAAATATAAATGCAGGCATTCTTGTATTTATAGTCATACCTGAATTGAGTGAATAATATCTGCCGGAAAAGCTTCTTATTGGGCTGATAATCAAAATTGGACTTACAATCTCTATATTTTCAGAATTTTGAGTTAATTGAGTCAATTCTTTGTTATCAATATTAATCTCATTATTTGTAACCACTTCATCAGTTTTAATAATATTGGATTGATCTGCAATTGCAATATCCTTTGCAGCTTCTTTTTCATTTTTAAGAGTAGAAATGCTTGGCTTGTTTGCACTTGCATGATTAATTAACCCTGTGTTTTTTGTATTTTGGATTTGATTGGAAGAAATGCTTGAAACAACAGGAATATTATTCTTATCTGCCGATTTTTGAGCATCAGAATTTTTAATGGCAGACGAACTTGATTGGTTGGCTGTTTGGATCTCAGCCCCTTGATTATTAATTAGCGCAATACTTGCTCCAGTACCTAAAAGCAAAAGCAGCAACAAAGCATATTTCCACTTTTTATAAAACGGGCGGTTCTGATTATCAGCTAAACCAATAGCAGCAACTTGCGGCACTTGAAATCCCAAGTTTGCAAAAACGGCATCAGTAAAATCTGCCGGAGGTGTGAAGGCTTCCACATCGCTTCTAACAAGCTCGCGAATAGCCAAATGTTCTTTCATTTCTGTTTGCAGCTCCTCTTCTTTGGCGAGGGAGTCGTAGAGCGACTGCTCCAATTCCGGCGGAATTTCACCGTCGAGAAGGAGAGTCAGCATTTCTGATGCACTGTTATTTTTAAAATCTTCCATAAAACACAAATATATAATTAATCAATCCAATCATGCAAATTTTGATAAATCGGCTAAGTAAGGCGCCAAAGTTTCACGTATTTTTTGTTTGGCTCTATAAATTCTAACCTTAACATTAGCCAAAGACTCGCCGGTAACTTCGGCAATTTCGGCATAAGACAGCCCGTCGTATTCACGAAGAATGAAAACTTCGGCATAATCTTCGGGCAAAGTTTTTATAGCAGCTCTAATCAAAGCAAGCAATTCTTTTTGCTCGCTGCTTGTATCATTAGAATAAGCCATATAATCTTCGTAAGAAATATCAGTACGTTCTTTACGCTTAATATTAACGCACAAATTTCTGGCAATTCTAAGAATAAAAGCGGGGACATTAGTCATTATCCGCTCTTGTGCTGCACTTTGAAAGAACTTTGAAAAGGTCTCTTGAAACACATCCATCGCATCATCGCGATTACCTAAGAATCTTCGGCAGTATGCATAGATCCGGGGCGAAAGCCTTGCATATAGCTCGGCAAACGCTTTTTCGGCTGTTCGCTTGTCGCCTTTCAGCTGATAAAACAGCTCTGAATCTGTATATTCTTCGAGCTTTCTTTTCATATCAACAACAATAACGCTATTCACTAACAAAGGTTACAAGACATTGTGGAAAACTTAATATTTTACAAAAAAAGAGGCAGTCCCAAAAGGACTGCTTCTTTTTATTATTAAAAAATGGTTTTAAT
>CAZBNQ010000298.1:0-4389 GCA_964493035.1 uncultured Hyphomicrobiales bacterium
TTGCTCCTAAAGATTTTAAAGGAGACATTGATGAATTAAATGAAAAAATATTAAAAAATATAAATAATTCAGGCAAAATCTATATTACACATACAAAATTGAATGGTAAATATACTATTAGATTTGTTGTTGGGCAAACCAATACAGAGGAAATGCATATCGACTATGCTTATGATTTATTAATGGAAGAATGTAGCAAGCATCTTAAATAATCTGCTTGCCGTTGTCTATATGGAAATATTTAGCATTATGAGACTCCCCGATAAATGCTTTTAGTTTGTCGGGGTTTGTTAGAGTTATAAAGGTCTGAGCTTTAATATCATCGACAATTTTTAGAACTTCATTTGATCTTAAGTCATCCAATTCCGAAAAAATATCATCAAAAAGTATAATCGGAGTAGTAGCATTTTTATCTTTAATATAATTAAATTCAGCAAGTTTAAGGCTAATCAATAAGGTTTTATGCTGTCCTTGTGATGCAAAATCCTTAGCCAATCCACCATTTATGATAATCTTAAAATCATCTTTTTGAGGTCCAAAAAGCGTGGTGCCACGTCTAAATTCCTCATTTCTGCATCTATCATATATTTTTCTTAGAATATTAATAATATGAGTTTTATCAAATGACTCAGGATTATCAATTCCAAATGGTTTATATTCAATAGAAACGGGTTCTTTTTCTTTAGAAACTAATGCATAAGCTTCCAAAAAGTAAGGAATAAACTCATTGATAAATTTATTTCGACGAATAATTATTTCTGCAGAAGTCTCAATTAGCAAATCTGTCCAAGGCAAAATTTGTGAGTAATCGAAAGTAAAATCTTTTTTTGCAAAACCAAGCAAAGCATTTCTTTGTTTTAATGCCCTTTTTAGGCTCATAATCAATTCAATATACTTTTTTGATGATTGTGACAAGATACTATCGACAAACTGTCTCCTGTCCTGCGGAGCACCGAAAGTAATAGATTTGAAATCCGGTGATAAAATCACAACCGGCATTTCGCCTATTATATCTTTTGGTAATTGATTATCAGCATGCGAACTATTTATTAATTTTCTTTGTCCGCTGGAATACTTAATTTGTATTTTATATGGTAATTTCAAATCTGATAATGCTTCGACTGCAACCGAATAGAAAGTTTCTCCTTTTCTAATCAGGCTTATGTCTTGAATAGGCATAAAACTTTTTGAAATTGATGCAATTGTAATTGCCTCTAAAATTGTTGTTTTGCCGGCTCCATTCAATCCATAAAGAATATTAAGACCGTCGGAAAATTGAAATTCCGACAGACTATGATTTCTTAAATTTGCTAATATTATTTTTTTAATTATCATAAACCATAAAAAAAAGGTGTCCGATAGTTTCTCGAACACCCTCAAAAGATAAAAAGAAATTAATTGCCTGTATGAGTTCTAACCGGCATAATCAACATCAAAAGAGTGTCATTTTCAGCAATTGGTTTGAGCAAAACAGGTTTGTTCAATTCCGAGAAAAACATTCTTATAACATTATTTTCAGTTTCATCAGAAGGAATATTTTGCAAAACTTCTTCTAAGAATTTGAAATTGAAAGCAATATTAATTTCCGGACCATTATATTCACAAGCCACATCTTCGCTGCCCTGATAGCCTGAGTCTTCATCTTCAGAGTGAAGAGTAAGCAGGTTATCCATAATATGCATTTTGACTTGCTTAGATACTGTATTTGCAAAAATGGACACACGTTTTGTAGCCGAAAGTAGTTCTTTCAGATCAATATTAACTATTAAGTTGTTATCAACAGGAATAACAGCCTCGTAAGGAGGAAACTTTTCATTGATAATTCTAGAAATGATTACAGTAGAGCCAAAATCAAATCTAACATGAGTAACTTTATTATTAGATTCGATCAAAGACATAAGGGTCTGAGCATCAACTTTTTTGAGCATATCCACCATACGAGCAGGAATAATCAAGTCGTAATCTTCAGGATATAAGAATTTATCGGCAAAAGAAGTTGCACGAGCCAAACGATAACTATCAGTTGCTACAGCATTGACATAAGACTTACGGAATTGGAAAAGAACGCCAGTCATAGCAGGGCGAAATTCATCAGTCGAAACAGCAAAAACAGCTCTTTCTGCAAGCCTTCTCAAATCAGTTTCTGTAAATACAGCAGTGAAAGCATCTTCTGGCAATTCGTTTAATTTTTCGATATCTGGTTTTTGCGATTCGAACAGCTCAGGCAAATCAAGGTATTCATTAGGATCTAATCCTTTCATATTATACTTACCTTTTTCTGTCTTGATATTGATTTCAAAATTGTCGAGATCGCAAACAAAATCAAATTTGCCTTTTGGCTCTAATGCTTTAATAATGTCATTAATTTTACGAGCAGGAACTAAAACTGAAAATTCTTTATTTTGATTAACATCTTCCAAATCCATTGGCATTGATACAGGCATGGAAGACATGATTGTAATATCTTGATCGGTAGCAATAACAGTAAGATTACCATCAGAAATTTTAAAATTTAAATGCTCCAAGACCGGTAAAGTCGATTTAGGAGGTATTGCCGGCATTACTCTTTGTAGCAATTTTTGAAAATCTAATAATGGTGCACTAAATTGCATAACATCTCCAAAAAAATTTTTTTAATATTTTGTATGCAATATAAGAAAAACTGCCGATTTGACGATAAAAAGTTATAAACAAACTATTTTTTTTTGTTAAAGCATGACATTAACTTAGCTCAAACTAACAGAATTGACAATAGTAGTTTATAATTAATCAATTATCATTTTTATAAATAAAATCTTATGATTAATTTTGTTATTCTGTTAATAGTGCAGAATTGTATTTTTATATTTAGAAAATGAAATAATTGTTTAAATTCATAGATTAGAGTT
The DNA here is from genome assembly GCA_964493035.1 of uncultured Hyphomicrobiales bacterium. Lineage (GTDB taxonomy): Bacteria > Bacteroidota > Ignavibacteria > Kapaibacteriales > UBA2268 > JAUQWR01. Next base: position 2,889 of record CAZBNQ010000298.1, read on the forward strand.
AATGGAAAAACAAAGAACAATAGCAAAAGAAGTATCATTCTCGGGCATAGGATTGCACACAGGCAATCCATCAACAATCACATTTAAACCTGCACCGGCTAATCACGGATACAAGTTTGTTAGAGTTGACTTACCTGAAAGAATTGAAATCCCCGCTTTAGTAGATTATGTAGTCGATCTCTCAAGAGGTACTACCTTAGGGATAGGAGAAATCAAAGTACATACAGTCGAACATGTGCTTGCTGCATTAGCAGGGCTTAAAATTGATAATTGTTTGATTGAACTATCTGCTAATGAGCCGCCGGTAATAGATGGATCTTCTATTACTTATGTTGAAATTCTTAATCAAGCTGAAATAGTAGAACTCGATGCCGAACGAGAATATTTGATAGTTGAAGAAGCTTTAAGATATACTAACGACGCTAAACATGTCGATATTGTTGCTCTTCCAACCGATGATTACCGTGTTACTGTTATGATTGATTACTTCAATCCTGCTTTGGGAAGCCAGCATACAGGTTTGTTTGACTTAGAAAAGGAGTTTGTGAGTGAATTTGCTTCTGCTCGCACATTCTGCTTCCTTACAGAAGTCGAAATGCTTTACAAAAATGGATTAATCAAAGGTGGAAGCCTCGATAGCGCAATTGTTATCATTGATTGTGATTTAGATGATGAAAAAAGAAAATGGATTAAGGAAGTTTTCAAATTAGAAAATGATTTAGTTATTGGCGAAAATGGCAGCATTCTTAATAATACTGCTTTGAGATTTAAAAATGAACCAGCTAGACATAAATTGTTAGATATGATTGGCGATCTTACTTTGGTCGGTGTGCCTATTAAAGCTCAAATCTTAGCTGCCCGCCCGGGGCATGCTAGCAATTATGAGTTTGCTAAAATTCTTCGTAATGCATATCTCGAACAAAAGAAAGAAGCCAGACTAAAACCTAGTGGTAAAAAAGTTGTTTTGGATATTAATGGCTTAATGAATATTATGCCTCATCGCTATCCATTCCTCTTAATAGATAGAATTACTGATTATGATCCGGTAGAACAAGTTATTGTTGGTTATAAAAACGTAACTGTCAATGAACCTTTCTTCCCTGGTCATTTTCCTGAAAAACCTGTTATGCCTGGCGTTTTGATTTGCGAAGCTTTGGCTCAAACAGGCGGACTTATTGTTTGGTCTTCCGAACAAGATATCCAACGCAAACTTCTCTTCTTTTTGGGTATTAAGAGTGCTCGTTTCCGTCGCCCTGTTATTCCCGGCGACCAATTGGTTATGGAAGTTAAGTTGTTACATAAAAAACTAAGTACTTATATGTTTAAAGGTACGGCTTTTGTTGATGGACAAATTGTTGCAGAAGCCGAATTTCAAGCTGCAATAGTGGAAAAATAATATGAATATTAATGTACATCCAACAGCAATTGTATCTCCAAATGCTAAGATTGGAGAAAATGTAGAGATTGGTCCTTTCGCTATCATCGAAGATGATGTAGTGAT
>CAZBNQ010000299.1:0-4386 GCA_964493035.1 uncultured Hyphomicrobiales bacterium
AAAAGAATATTTAAAAATATGATGTTCCTCACAATTGCGGAATTTGCAAATAAGGGGATGGTCTTTTTTTCTTATGCTTATTTAGCAAGGGTGATTGATAAAGAAGGGTTTGGATTGTTTTCGATCGCTTCTGCTATAACATCCTATTTTGCTATTATAATTAATCTTGGTTTTAATACCGTCGGAACGAGATTAATTGCCCAGAATCATAACGATACGAATCGTGTTGTTGATTCTATTGTCACAATTCGAACGCTTCTTGCAATTATCACTTTGATATTATTTTTATCAACTGTTTCCTTACTTACGATTAGCTGGCAAGAAAAAGCTTTGCTTCTGGTTTCTGGAATCAATCTAATTACACTCATTATTACTCTCGATTGGGTTTTCCAAGGCTTGGAAAGAATGGATGTTATTGGAATTAGACAAGTGATTACAAGTCTACTTAATTTGCTTGGCTATTTTATTTTTGTTAAAACTAAAGATGATGTATTAAATTCGATGATAGTATTAGTAGCGACTACCTTTTTAAATTCGATGTGGATGCTTTTCTATTATATTCGAAAATTTGGCAGATTAAGATTTAATTTCGATACAAAATTTTGGAAAGATCTATTAAGGGCTTCACTACCAATAACATTATCGATGGTATTTCTCACAGTATTGAGTAATATTAATATTTTAATGCTCAAAGCTTATGCAACAAATGGAAATCAGGCTGCAGGTATATTTAATGCGGCATATAAAATTCTTGTTTTAGCTATTCTGCCATCATCAATTATTCAAGGTGCATTTTTCCCGATTTTAGCTCGGGCATTGAAATTCGATGAAAGAAGAACAGTAGTTAAGGATTATGTTCGCTTAAATGCTATTATAGGCATGATAGTAATATCAATTTCAATATTCTTCTCAGATAGCATAATTCATCTATTGTTTGGTAATGACTTTGCCGAATCGGGATTTGTGTTGAAAATATTGATGATGAGCGTAATTATGATATATTTGAATATGTCAATGAATCCACCTCTATTAGCATGGGGAAAAGAAAAACAAATAATGTATGCCGTCGGATTGGCTGGTGTTATAAATATAATTGCCAATTATTATCTTATTCCAAATTTGGGAGCATTAGGCTCTGCATATTCAAATATTATAAGTGAGTCTTCTTATTTTATTGGTTTAAGTGTTCTTTACTATAAAGCAGTTAAGACTAGTCCTTTAAAGCAAACTTTAGTTCCATTGATAATTGCTCTAATTGTAGCGGGATTGTCGTTTAGTTTATATAATTATTTAGGATATCCAATATTTTGGATGATATTTGCTCTTGTGGCATATTTTGTAATATGCAATTTTATTGGAATATTTAAAATTAAAGAATTAATAAGATTAATCAAGAAATGAAATACGATTATTTAGTTGTTGGAGCCGGCTTGGCAGGCTCAGTATTGGCTGAGAGGATAGCTTCGGTAATGGACAAGAAAGTGCTTGTTATCGACAAAAGGGAACATATAGCTGGAAATTGCTACGATTTTGTTGATGATAATGGAATCATTGTCCATAAATATGGTCCTCATATTTTTCATACAAATAATCAAAGGGTCTGGGATTATCTTTCACAGTTCACAGAATGGCATTTTTATGAGCATCGAGTGCTGGCTGTTATTGGAGATAAAAAAGTTCCTGTTCCATTTAATCTTAGTTCAATTGATATTTTATTTGATAATGATAAAGCAGATAGACTGAAAAAATTACTTATCGAAAATTATGGCGAAGAAGTAAAAATTCCAATATTAAAGCTAAAAGAAACTGATAATCCTGAATTAAAAGAATTAGCTGATTATATTTATAAATATATATTTTTGGGCTATACAAGCAAGCAATGGGGGTTGAAGCCCGAAGAACTAGATTTTAGCGTTACTTCTCGTATTCCTGTTTTTATCAGCCGAGATGATAGATATTTTCAAGATAAATACCAAGCAATTCCCAAAGCAGGCTATACAAAAATGCTTGAAAATATTCTAAATCATAAAAATATTGATATTAAATTAAATACAAAATTTGATGAAATAAAAGATTTGGCTGATAAAATTATATATACAGGTCCAATTGATGAATTTTTTGAATATAAACATGGCAAATTGCCTTATAGAAGTTTAGAATTTGAATTTTGCAGATTGAATCAATCGCGATTTCAAGAAAGAGCCCAAGTGAACTATCCGAATGATCATGAATATACACGTATAACAGAGTTCGCTCACTTTTTGTCCGATTTTAAAGATAATACAACAATAGCTTATGAATATCCTAAAGAATATATTCAAGGAATTAACGAGCCATACTATCCTATACCATCGGATCAAAGCGCAGAAATTTATGAAAAATACAAACAAGAAATGATAAAGCTCGAAGGCAAAGTATTTTTTGTTGGACGTCTGGCTGAATATGTTTATTACAATATGGATCAGGTGGTTGGTGTAGCACTAATGGTGTTTGATAAAAAAATCGATAAAAAATTCTCAATATAAATAAAATTGTTTTGAATATTAGTTTACAAATCGTTAAATTTAATTGATTTCCGTTGAATAATTATTCAAATATAGATAGAGGGAAATACAATGCCGAACGGTGGAACGATTTGTTGCCATGATTGTACATATAATCTTGGCTTATACAACAGTAAAATTTATGATAAGTGCGACATTTTTGGAATAGATACCAATCCATCTTTGATTTGTCGCTCATTCAGATTGCCCAAACAGTCACACACTCAAGCTCGTGAAAAATGGCCTATACTCGACACACTAGCTCCGGGAATGATTTACAAACACGAAGACGTACCCAACGACTCACGACCAAATTTAAAGGAATTATTTAAGGTAGAATTTGTCCAAATCAATGAATTCAGTGGCTCGAATTTTGAAATTGATGAATCATTCAGACTAAAGAGTTTATATGATTTCATTTATAATAATGGCTATATCAAATTCGACTTCAATGCTTTAGGAAAAGCCAAGAAATTTAAGAGGCTGAAAATTGATGATTCTATAGCCGACAAAGCTGCTGCTTGTATGGTTGGCATTGGAATTGGCGATGCAATGGGAAGGGCTGTAGAGAGTAAAACTCCCGGCACCTATTGGATCGAAAAATATATGAAATGGTATGGATGGACCGATGGTCCTATTGGTACTATTACTGACGATACGCAATTAAGTATGTGGTTGGCTGAATCTTTGATCGAAAATAATGGACTAAATCCTGACTCGATTGCTAAAAGATTTACTTCTGAGCATATACGCGGGCTTGGTATGGCATTAGACGAGTTTGTCAAAAATAGTTTGCAACACAAATTGAATTGGTATGATGCCGCAACGGATTCGGCTGGCAATGGTGTAGCAATGCGATCTGCACCAATTGGTTTGTATTATCATAATTCGTATGATAATCTAAAATTGGCTTCAGGTATTCAGGCGGTAATTACTCATAACGATCCGATGGCGGTTGCAAGCGGCATTATTGTAGCTTTTGCAATTTCTAAGTTGTTGCGAATGAAACCTGAAGATCTATCAACACAAAGACAAAAAATCGATTTTTGTATCGAAGTAGCTGATAGTATTGAAGGTATTGAAGTATGGAAAGAATATAGAGCAAGAAATGATAATCAGAAGACTAATCTACACAATAGATTGAAAAATGATATACCTTATTATCTTGAAAAAGACTTCGCACCAAAGAGAGTAAGCGAATTATTCTTGACTGGAGCTTATGTCTTAGAAACATTGCCTTATGCTCTTTATTGCTTTTTATATTCACCTGATAATTTCACTGATACTCTCTTGAATGCTGTAAATTACAGCTATGATTCCGATACTATTGCATCGATTGCCTGCTCTATGTCTGGAGCATTAAATGGAATGAATGCTATCGATAACTATTATATCGATAATTTGGAATTCAAAGATAGATTGATGAACTTGGGAAAACTTTTAGTTAGCAAATAGGAAAAGAAATAGGGCTGTCCATAAATATTTTTGAGACAGCCCTTCTATTAACCAATCGGATTTCTACATTTCAGTTAATATTGAAACTTCACTTAGTCTTCCAATGCAGGCATTCTTAAATGAAATGAATTGGCTTCTGCTCTTGTTCTTCCCGGTTTTACTTAATGTTTTTATAAATTGAAATCGTCTTCATTACCCTCTTGAGTGTCGACCGGCTTTAGTCGGGCGGGGTGGATGGTTTTAGTCGTTTGAAATTGAAATCGTCTTTATTACCCTCTTGAGGGTCGACCGACTTTAGTCGGGCGGGGTGGATATTCTTCTGTTTTGGGTATATTAAGAATCCACCCCGTCAAGCTACGCTTGACACCCCTCAATGAGGGGAATTGGC
>CAZBNQ010000300.1:0-4384 GCA_964493035.1 uncultured Hyphomicrobiales bacterium
AATAGTTGAAAATCCTGACAAAGCTCTGCTTTTGCAGAGTATGAAAAAAGAAAAATTATAAAAACAAGAAATTTTTTCATAATACTCTTAAAAAATAATACTTTTTTACTATTACGAGCGAAATCAATAAATAATATAAGGAATTTTGTTAAATATTTTTTTACTTTCTTAAAAAAGATTTAATTTTAGAGTTCGGATTTATGAGGAATTAATACTAAAATATAAATGAAACGTCTTAACTTTGAAAAATGAAAATGGGCGAAGTGGAATTGAATAAATATAAATTTTTGCAAAACATAGATTCTCCAACAGATTTGAGGAAGATAAGCCAAAATGAGCTTCCGACAGTTTGCAACGAAGTGAGAGAATTTATGATTGATACAATTACGCGAACAGGCGGTCATTTTGGTGCAGGACTTGGAATAGTTGAATTGACTGTTGCTATGCATTACGTATTTAATACTCCGGAAGACAAACTGATTTTTGATGTTGGTCATCAAGGATATCCTCATAAAATAATCACAGGACGCCGCGACAAACTTCAAACAATCCGCCAAAAGGATGGTCTTAGTGGTTTTTTGAAACCAAGCGAAAGTGAATATGATGCTTTTGGTGCCGGACATGCCAGCACAAGTATATCTGCAGCTTTGGGTATGGCTACTGCTCGTGATTTATCCAAAAAAGACTATAAAGTAGTTGCTATAATAGGCGATGGGGCTATGACCGGCGGTTTGGCTTTCGAGGCAATGAATAATGCCGGAGTGCAAAAACGCGATATTATAGTTATACTAAATGATAATAATGTTTCGATAGATCCTAATGTTTCAGCTTTTTCCAATTATTTCAATGAATTGTTTGCTTCGTCTTTGGTCAACTCCTTTAGAGATAATGTGTGGGAAATGACCGGTAAGCATGGCGAATTGGGCGATAGGCTTAGAAAAATTGCAGCGAAAATCGAAGATGGAGTCAAAGCTATTGTTACTCCAGGCGTATTATTCGAAGCTTTAGGATTTAAATATTTTGGTCCTATTAATGGAAATAATATCAATAAATTAGTTAAAATGTTGAAATTAATTAAAGATATTAAAGGACCGGTATTTTTGCATGTTATGACTCAGAAAGGCAAAGGTTATGCACCTGCTGAGAGAGATTCACATTATTTGCATGCTATAGGAAAGATTGATAAGAATACAGGCAATCCACTTCAATTGCTTAAAGACAAAGTACCCTTGTATCAGACAGTTTTTGGCGAATCAATGCTCGAATTTTGTAGAAAGGACGATAGATTGGTTGCTGTTACTGCTGCAATGTGCGAAGGTACCGGGCTGGATGTGCTTCAAAAAGAAATGCCTGAAAGACTATTTGATGTAGGGATAGCAGAAGGTCATGCCGTTACTTTTTCTGCAGGTCTTGCTTCGCAAGGAGTAAAGCCGGTAGTTGCTATATATTCCACATTTCTTCAAAGAGCTTATGATCATATCATACATGACTGTGCCCTTCAGAAATTGCATGTTGTGTTTGCAATAGATAGAGCAGGAGTTGTGGGTGCAGACGGACCTACTCATCATGGTGTTTTTGATTTGGTATATTTGAGATCGATACCAAACATGATTGTGATGGCTCCAAAGAATGAACAAGAATTGAAAGATATGCTATATTCGGCTTTGTATGTATATACCGGTTCATGTTCGGCAATCAGATATCCTAGAGGGAAAGGTTTAGGAGTGGAACTCAGAGAAGCCAGACCAATGGAATTAGGCAAATCTGAGACTATATGCAAAGGAACTGACATAGCAGTGATTGCATTAGGCAAAACGGTGGTAGAAGCAGTGAGAGCCAAAGAACAGCTACAAAACGAGGGCATTTCTATTGAATTGGTCAATGGAAGATTTATAAAACCATTAGACACAGAAATGTTGGATGATTTGGCATCCAGATTCGATCGAATAGTAACAATCGAAGATGGGCAAGCCATGGGTGGATTTGGTACAGCAGTGTTGGAATATCTAAATACAAGTGAATATCAGTGCAAAGTTGAGATACTTGGCATACCTGACAAATTTGTAGAGCATGGCACTCAGGAAGAACTATATAAAATTTTAGGATTGGATACTGAAGGAATTGTCAATAAAATAAAGAACTTATTAGACAGAGAGCCAGTATTAGAAGAAAAAAAATTGAAAAATTTTTAAAAAAATAAAAAAAGTTCTTGCGTAGTATCCGAAAAGTCCGTAAATTTGTATTCTATTAATGACGCAACGAAATGAAAGCGAAGTTAATAGAAAGAAAAAAAAAGAAGAAGATGATGATCCCGTAGCTCAGCCGGTAGAGCATTTGACTTTTAATCAAAGGGTCACAGGTTCGAATCCTGTCGGGATCACAGAAAAGAAAGCGTAAGTTGCTAAAAACAAAGCACTAACGCTTTTTCTGTTATAAGCCGACTGACGGATCGATGATGATTAACGATTTGCTTAGTTAGTTGGAAGTACTATTCTAAAACAAGTAGAGTATATAAAATACATTTCTAAGTTCAGAAACAGGTATAAGTAAGTTTATCAATAAAAGTGCTTGGATTATAAGTAAAATAGGGATAAATTAGGAGTGAATGGATTAGAGTTTTTATTCATTTTGAAAAGATATTATGGAGTAAATCATGAAAATAATCATGATACAATTAATATTCCTTCTGCTGTTGTGCTCATGTAGTTCGCTTAAATATGATCCGGTAGCTAAGAAAATTTTAGAAGATATTTATGAGAATCCTGAAAAGTTACTTAATTTAGAGGCAAGTTTTCCAGAGTACTATAATAAGGATTTGATTTATCCCTATGGAAGTGATAGTGCAACATATTACAACTATTATACAAAATTGCTTGAATTTAAGGATGATAATGGAAGTATAATTGAAGAAATTAGAACTAGAAAGCTTGATTATAATAAATTTGAAGATAACTATATTCCAAAAATTTATAGAGATTCTTCAGCTATATTGATTTACTATAAATATACAAAAAAAAGTATAGGAAGATATTTGATGCTTATTTTGGTTAAATCCTATAATAAATATTATATTAGATCATTTTACAATGGAGTCATTCCAAGAAAATTCGATCATATAATTGATGATGATACAAATGATTAAGTAAAAACCAAAATAAATATTATGAATAAAACAAAGTATCTTTGGAGATAAACTTCCAAGTTTATCTCCTTATTTTAATTCCTAAAAATATCAATATAGTTATAAAAATGGTCTTCAAATAGCCAAATTATCAATAAAAGTGCTTGGATTATAAGTAAAATAGGGATAAATTAGGAGTGAATGGATTAGAGTTTTTATTCATTTTGAAAAGATATTATGGAGTAAATCATGAAAATAATCATGATACAATTAATATTCCTTCTGCTGTTGTGCTCATGTAGTTCGCTTAAATATGATCCGGTAGCTAAGAAAATTTTAGAAGATATTTATGAGAATCCTGAAAAGTTACTTAATTTAGAGGCAAGTTTTCCAGAGTACTATAATAAGGATTTGATTTATCCCTATGGAAGTGATAGTGCAACATATTACAACTATTATACAAAATTGCTTGAATTTAAGGATGATAATGGAAGTATAATTGAAGAAATTAGAACTAGAAAGCTTGATTATAATAAATTTGAAGATAACTATATTCCAAAAATTTATAGAGATTCTTCAGCTATATTGATTTACTATAAATATACAAAAAAAAGTATAGGAAGATATTTGATGCTTATTTTGGTTAAATCCTATAATAAATATTATATTAGATCATTTTACAATGGAGTCATTCCAAGAAAATTCGATCATATAATTGATGATGATACAAATGATTAAGTAAAAACCAAAATAAATATTATGAATAAAACAAAGTATCTTTGGAGATAAACTTCCAAGTTTATCTCCTTATTTTAATTCCTAAAAATATCAATATAGTTATAAAAATGGTCTTCAAATAGCCGAATTATCAATAAAAGTGCTTGGATTATATGGAAAAAAGGTATAAATTAGGATTGATTTATTTGAGGAAAGTTTTCTATATATTGAATAAATATATAAAGTTAAACGTAAAAAAGAATATTACTGAATCCAGTTTGAATATTTTCTGTAATTCTTTGTATTCATATTCTGAACGAATGGATTATAAATTATGAAATTATATAGTATAATATTAATAATTATGTCTTTTACATGTTTACAACAATTTGTAAAAGATGATGATGACATTAAGAAAACACGAATAATTAAAAATATGAATAAATCAAAAATAGGTGATATAATTAATCATAGTGATGATTATTTTGATTTAAATACCCATGGATTAGATATTGAACTCAATACAATTGGTGAATATTTCAAAAT
>CAZBNQ010000301.1:0-4367 GCA_964493035.1 uncultured Hyphomicrobiales bacterium
GCTTAAAAAAACTGATTGTTGTCGATAATCACATGCAGGCTTATGCATGCTACGAATTTGGCAAGCTGGTTAGATTTGCTGCTGCAAATACGGGCAAGGAACGCACTCCCACTTTTCCTGGCAGATATTCTCTAAACTGGAAAAAGCGTGTGCATAAATCTTCTTTGGATAGTGCTTGGGAAATGCCTTTCACTTGGAATTTCCATTCCGAAGCAGGCAATGCATTCCATCAATTTGTTATGCCTGGCAGACCTGTTTCCCATTCTTGTATAAGACAATTCCTCGATGATGCCGAATGGCTTTATAAATGGGGCGAAGGTTTTAAGTTTGATTCTCTTAAAAAAGTTATTCCTTATAGCGGTACTCCCGTTTTAATTCTTAATCATTTTGATTTTTCGAGAAAACACGGCGGTCCTTGGCAAGATATTAATTCGAATAAAGAAGGTATTGTTGTGCTTCCGCCTAACCCTATGCAGGTAGAAGAAGCTCTTATTCCTATCGTGCAAATTCCTGAATCTGCTCGTGGTGCTCTCAGAAATAAACAAAGATTTGTTTCTGCCGAAGATACTCTTCGCGCCAGAGGAATTATCAGACCTCATGTCAAACTAACTCCTTCTGTCGATTTTAATAAAAAGAAAAGAATAAAAGCTGCTCGCGAACATAAAAAGAAAATGGAAGCTATGCAGCAAAATAATAATAATAGTTATAAGACTAATTAATTACTGAGGTTAGATTGAAAGCTTGGAAAGCAGAATTATTTCTTTTTTTAGTGACTTTTATTTGGGGTGGCACTTTTGTTTTTACTAAAATTGGTTTAAACTTTACTAACCCTTCCTTTTATATTCTTATGAGATTTGGTATTGCTTTGTTGCTTACTCTTATCATTTTTGGAAAACATCTTAAAAATATTGATAAAACTACTTTCAAACATGGTATTATACTCGGTTTATTCTTTGGTGGCGGATTTTTGCTTCAAACTTATGGCTTGCAGCTTACTACCGTTTCCAAATCTGCTTTCATTACCGGTATCACAGTTCCATTTACTCCCTTTGTTTATTATTTAGTAGAGCGAAAACCTATACAAATTTGGTCAAAAATTGGAGTTGTCATTGCTTTTATCGGTTTAGCTTTCTTCACAGCTCCCGACTTGATGAAAGAAGAACTCACAGTGAATATGGGTGATGTTTTGACTCTCATTTCTACTTTATTCTGGGCTCTTTACATTACTTATATGGATGTATTTACCCGTGGCAAAAGCGGTATAAAACTAAATGCTCAACTTCTGACTCTTCAATTTATCGCTTCTGCTTCGATTGCACTAATTGCTTTTTTTGGTTTCGACTTAAACAATTTCAAGTTCATTTGGGACAATCAGCTACTTATTTCATTAGGATTTAATGCGATTTTGGCATCATTCATGGTTACTTTAATCCATACAAGCATACAAAGATATACTACTCCTGTCAAGGCAGCATTGATATTTTCATTAGAACCAATCATAGCATCTGCTGTTGCCTGGCTGATGTTTAGCGAAACTCTTCAAAATCTCGAGTTGATCGGAGCTCTTATATTGCTTTCAGGTGTATTAGTATCTGAATTCGGTGGCATGCTAAACAAATCTTCAAAAACTGTATAATTGGTGAATTATGATAAATACTCCAAAATCGATGCGTTTGCAAATTGGGATTTTCGGCAGAACTAATGTCGGCAAATCCAGCATACTCAATATGATAGCCAATCAAGATGTGGCTCTGACTTCGCCAATCCCCGGCACTACTACCGATGTGGTCGAAAAATCAATGGAACTGCTTCCAATTGGGCCCGTTACTATACTCGATACTGCCGGAATAGATGACACTTCGTTATTATCTGAAGCACGCATCGAGCGTACTAATAAAATATTAGATCGCGCTGATGTCGCAATGCTTGTTGCTGAATCTGATTCTTGGTCTGAATTCGAAAATTCAATGATATCAAAATTAATTGAAAAGAAAATACCTTATTTCATTATTTTCAACAAAATTGATATTAATGACAAAATAGCAATAATTGATAGTTTGGACAAAAAGATTGAGATAGTCAAATGCTCTGCCCTCGACCTAAAGAATAGAGATAAATATATAAGTGATATTAAAAATGCAATTTTATCAATTCTGCCTAGCGATTATATTCAGCCACCTCCATTAGTTGGGGATTTGATGCCTCCCGGCGGTCTATGTGTTATGATTGTGCCTATCGATTTGCAAGCACCAAAAGGCAGATTGATTTTGCCTCAAGTTCAGGCTATTCGTGATGTTCTCGATAATGATGCTGCTGTTATGGTTGTCAAAGAAAGAGAATATGCTCATTTTCTAACAAAGATAAACGGCAAACCGGATTTAGTAATTTGCGATTCTCAAGTTGTAATGAAAATGGTTGCCGATACTCCTGATGATGTTAAATGCTCTACTTTCTCTATACTATTCTCAAGATTTAAAGGCGATATTGTGGAAGAAGCTCGTGGTGCTGCAGCAATAGACAATTTAGAGCCCGGTGATAAAATCTTAATTGCCGAATCTTGCAGCCACCATCCCGCCGAAGATGATATTGGAAGAGTAAAAATTCCAAGATGGCTTCGCCAATATATTGGAATTGACATCCAAATAGATGTAGCGTCTGGTAGAGATTTTCCAGATAATTTAATCGAATATAAATTAGTAATTCATTGCGGTTCGTGCATGCTTACTCGCAATGAAAAACTTATTAGGATAAATAAAGCTAAAGCCGCTTCAGTGCCTATTACAAACTATGGAATCGCCATTTCGCTTATTCAAGGTGTACTCCAAAGAGTGCTTTCGCCTTTCCCGGCTGCATTAGATGCTTATCTATCAGCAAAATAATATTTGAAACTTGCAATCCATTTGCACGTAATTTATATAAATGGAGAGGTATTGGAACATGATCAAGCATTTACTTTTTATTGTTTTTTTAGCATTTGTTCTCCAATCTTGCGGAACAAATTATACTGCTTTAAAGTCTCTTGAAAAAAATGTAAGCACATACAATGGTATTGATTATATCCAAAAAGAAGATACAATCAATAATTACAAAATTGTTTGTAGCTATAGCCATAATAATCCTCATTATTATGCAATGTTTGTTGAAATTTTCAACTATTCTAACGATACATTGACCTTAGATCCTGATAAATTTAGAATAAAAACAGGCCTCATCAATGATAGTATGTTTTTGGCTAAAACAAATGACAGAGCGTTAATACCAGAAGCTGAAATAAGAAGAATCATGGAAGAAAATGCAAACCTTTCGAATAAAACAAAGAACAAACAAGTAGCTCTTGGAATACTATCTTTATTGAATATTGGTGTGATGGTGGCTCGCGCAGCATCATCGGATAATGAATCTGCAGACTTAAGCTCTCATATAGCTATACAATCTACTCTTATCTCTGAAATGGTTAATGCCAAACACTATGAAGAAATCGATAGAATTCAGAATCTAAGCGAAAAAGAATTTTGGGAAAATGAAGCATTGCGCAAGACTACTCTTAATCCCGGAGAAAAAGTCAAAGGATATGTTTTATTTCCTATCTCAGACTCCTCTTCCGAAATTATTAAATTAATATTCCCGATTAACAAATCAAATTTTGAATTTTTGTACCAAAAGATTTCTGTTCCTTATCAATAATTTAGAGCATATTAATGGTCTTTATTAAAATTTAATTATAATCAACAGTTGGTTTATGAACCAATTATGAAATCTACAATAAAAATTTTTATCTTACGTTCATTTTCAAAATATTTCTTTGCTACTTATCGAAATTTTTATAATTTAAGATAAGTGTAAATGTTGAGAAAATAAATGAGACGTAAAGTCAACTATATTTTGGGATTAATAATAAGTGCAATTGTACTTAATGCGTGCAATGCACCTGTAGATCCTGCAGACAGCTCACTTAAAATCAAAAGCGAATCTAAATACATTGTCGATATTACTAGTTTACAAAAGAAATCATTAGTTTATCAAAAAGAATTTGATTGGGAAGGCAATTTAAAACGCTATTGCGAGTTTTGGGCTTCGGGTATTAAAAAAACTCTTTCTGAATTTACTTACAAAAGTAACGAAAGCACCGAACAAAAAACTGAATTCAATGATAAAGGCGAAGTTTCTAGAAAATCATCTTTCAAATATGTTTTTAATGAAAGTGGATTGGTTAGCCAAAAATCAAGCTTTGACGATAAAGGTATCGAGCTCCAAAAAGAAACTTTTCTGTATGATTCCAAAGGTAATATCTCCAAAAAAGTCGAAGTAAATGTCTCCAATGGCATCACTACAAATTTTGAATTTAAAAATCAATATAGTAATGACGG
>CAZBNQ010000302.1:0-4358 GCA_964493035.1 uncultured Hyphomicrobiales bacterium
TAAGTTAAGTGTATCAATATTATAATCAAATTCATCTTCTAAGTAGGCTCCACCATTATCAGTCGTCCAAAGCTTTACTATGGGGAATTTATCATTTCCTATTTTCTTCGTTTCAATTTCCTTCCATCTGTTTCCAATTTTATCCCACTCAATATATGCAGTTTTTGCATAATATGTAATAAAAGGGTAGGAATTTGGAGCTAAACTTGCATTTAATCTTGCTTGATACGGCTCGAACTTATCATTTTTGAAATTTATAACTTGTCCTTTTCCCGGATAATTAGGATCAGAAATATATAATTTGCCTGATGCAGGCTCTAATTGATAACAAATAAGGTCATGACCGCCATATTTAGGGCTACCATCAGTATGGGTTCCATTTTGCCTATATACTCCAATGCCTTGGGGTTCACCAGTAATCAACATAGCACCTGCAATCATATAAAATTTCATTTTATCCATTTCTTGATTTTTATCAATATACTTATCAAAAAAATTGATAAAATTACCTTCCCACGACAAGTCAGAATGAACAGTTGAGCAAAATCTATAGCCAAGATTGTTTTCTTCCCAAATATTATCAAATTTATTCATAAGATTGAATAAGTTTGGTCCTCCTTTCGATTTCTTTTCGTAATAATACCAAAATGCAGCCATATTTTGACCAGCACAATGCCCGGGAGGAGCTACATAAGAACCATAATTTGGAAATTCCCAATCATCTATTCCGGGTTTAAAACCACTGGCAATCATAGGAGTTTGATTGATTATTGATTCTTGAAGTGAACTAACAATAATATTGGAATATGCTTCATCAGATAGAACTACTGGCATTTTGCTTTTTGCAGTCTGAGACATGATTTTTGATGTGGAAAAATGTCTTGTAGTGAAGGTTACTGAATTACTAGTGTAGCGTTGAACTGGTAAAGGTTCTAATTTTTTATTTACATCATCATATATAAAGACTAATGGGAAATTGCCTGATTCGAGTTTAATTGGAATTGTAACTTCAAAAAGTCCTTCTGCATAACCACCGTTACTTGTAATTCTTATCAATGGGGTAATCGGATTGAAATACTGACCAAAACTGTGGCTTTTTATATCACTCGAGCTTATATTAAATGTCCGAGAACCTTTATATGCATCAATTGGAATTGTTATTTTCATTCCGCTTAGAGGATGATTTTCTTTGATAATTGATACAACTGCTCCGGCCGAAGTTTGAGTATTAATAAGATTTATTTCATTTTCGTACTTGATTTTGTCATCTTTACCAGGTCCAACTGGATTATCTGATTTAGATAAATCGCAAGACGTTGAAATGAATATAAATAGAAAAAGAATAGCAAAAATTTGTCGAAATTCTCCCTTTTTCATATTTCACCTTTAAATATATTAAGCAATAATGATGCTCAATTGGTTGTATTATGGAACAAAATACAATTACAGTGCTTAAATGTTAGATGTATTTAGAATAAATGCAACTCATTGATTATTAAATCAAAGAGCAGTAATGATTTGAAATGAGTAAAATATTGCTCTAATTCACCTCAAAAAAATGTTCAACCTTATAATTACAGTAAACTATTAATTGTTGTTATTATTTTATAATAATATAATGAAGTGCTAAATAATTGCAAAAACTAGAGAAACTTGAAGATTAATAATAAAAGAAAAGTATATTTAACTTATGAGAAAATGAAACTCTTACTATTAATAATAGTATTTAAGTTTAATATTTTAGCTCAGAGATAAGAAATATACTTTATAGTGTGAAATACAATAATCGAGAAATGTTATCAAATATTTCGACCTTTAACATCTCTTTTTGAATAATCTTTTAAAATTTTACCAAAGATTTTATCTTTTTTTCTTTTTTCAACAATTGATGTTTCAAAAAACAATTTTTCTTTTTGCATTTTCTGATAATTATCAAAAGCATTTTTATCTAAATCACCATTCTCTAAAGCTTCCAAAACAGCGCAACCAATTTCGCTGGTATGAGTACAATCACTGAATCTGCAGTCATTGGCAAGTTCGAATATTACATCAAAAGTAGCTTCCAATCCATTATCTGTATCCACGATACCAACTTCTCTCATGCCAGGATTATCAATCAGAAGTCCACCATTTTCTAATAATATTAATTCTCTATGGCTGGTAATATGTCTGCCTTTGTTGTTGCTGTCACTAATTGAACCTGTTTTCATTAGTTCTTTGCCGGAAAGCCTATTCAGCAAGGTTGATTTGCCGACACCGGATGAACCGAGCATACAATAAGTTTTACCTTTTTCAATAATCTTAATCAAATCCTGATAACCATCCATAGTTTCGCTACTAATAGCCAAAACAGGGACATCTTTAAGCCGGCGATTAATACCGGCGATAATAGAATCTTTTGATTGTTGGTCAATCAAATCTGTTTTAGTAAGAATTATGATAGGAGAAACTTTCGAAGAATAGCATATAGTTAAGTATCTTTCGAGTCTATTATAATTGAAATCTCTATCGAGAGCTTGTACTATTAATGCAAAATCAATATTAGTTGCTATTAATTGAATTTCAGCAAAATGCCCCACAGCTTGTCTAGAAATAGTAGAAAACCGAGGAAGTATTTTGTGTATTATCGCGAAATCAGGTTCGAATATAGTGAGGGCAACCCAATCGCCAACTGCCGGAAAATCCTCACGACCATTAGCCGAAAACCTCATATTACCGGTAATTTCAGCTTCACATTCGCCAATTTCTGTTTTTACGATATATCTTTCTCTGTGTTCAGAAATAACTCTAGCAATTTTGAATTCTTCTAGATTATTATCTTTCCACAATTTTTCAATTCTATCATTAAAGCCATATTCTTCTAATTTCATTTTTCTATCTCATTTGTTTATTTACAAAATAAATAAAATCATTAATTTAATGATTTAAATCTAATAAAAATTTTGGATTTATTCCAAAAATGAATGATAAACGCCGATAATTATAGGATGAACTGGTAGAGTCACACAAAAAATTGTATTATAAGTTAAATAGCATTTGATAAACAAACTTATATCTATGTTATTACTATTCAATTATTATTCAAATCTGAAGAAATAATGTATGGGAAAAAGCAACTCTTTTTAGGTAAAGAATTATTATTTTTATCAATTAAGCTGTAATTCTTTTCAAATATTTTAAAATTTAAGTTGAAAGATTCTAGTTTGAGTCTCATAAGCAACCTCATCGCAGCAAATGCTATCAAAAAAAGTTTGTCTGTCTTTCAAAGGCAAATGTTTTACCAGAATTCTTTAAGTAATGTGTGTAAGTAATGTCGGATTCGCCTGATTTACTAAATGGGATTTCAGAAACAGCAATAAATTGGACTGAATTAATTATTAAAAGTTAAAAGATTTCTAAATATTTTCCAGATAATTTCCATTGATAATTAGAATAGTAATCTCTCATTTAAACTAGTTTTCTGTTTTTCGTTGAGCAAGTCCAAAAGTTTATTATTCGACAAGTTTTATAAATTCATCAAAGTTAAATTTATAGATTTCAGTATCAGAAAATATATAGACAGAATTTTGATCATAAGTAAAATCGAATATTCTGGGCAAGCATTTTTCAATAAGTTTAGATTGGTTTTTATAAATAATAACGTTATTCATTGTATTATTGCTATGTCTTATATTTTTATAAAATTCATGCAATACAATTTTATAGCCTTTATAGTTTTCAGCAATTGTATATTGAAAATTAGTAATAGGAAAAAAGAAACCTGATTTTTCTGAATGACCAAGAAAATGTAGAATTTTATTTTCTGCAGATTTGGGTACAAAGCCGAAAATTGTATCAATAATCTTTCCACTTGATTTATCAATAAGGTAATTCCCACTATCTTTGACAAATTGGACATTTCCGTATCCATCAGGATTACTTTTATAAAATACTTCGCTAGCAATAAGTCGATCATTATCAATGTTGATAATATCAAGACCTTGATTGGAAATTTTCCATTCATAGTGAATGGTCAAATTGCATTCCTTGCATTCAGGGCAATCAATATTGCATGAATTTAGAGCAAGTATTGCCAATAAAATAAATAAAATTTGTAATGTATTGTTCATGAATATATTTCTTATTAAAATAGAAAATCAGTTTTTTAACCATTTATCTACATAGCTAAACAAATTCATGCTTAAATTAATAAATAAATTGAATAAGAACAAGATAATTGAACAGCAAATAATTAATTTTAAGAATACAACATAAAAATTAGATGCAAAACCTATAATTATTCATATCAGGACAAGCTGCAAGGCTTGCCCTGAAAATTAATGTATTATCAATAATAAATATGTATAATGAGGCTGAAG
>CAZBNQ010000303.1:0-4348 GCA_964493035.1 uncultured Hyphomicrobiales bacterium
TTAAGTCTTTTTGATAATATTATACCAAATATTCCTGATGAAATTGGGAATATAAAAAATCTTGAATCACTTTATATGCCTAATAATCATATTCAAAGTATTTCTGATTCAATTTATAAATTAAATAATCTAAAAAGTTTAGGATTGATAAATAATGATTTAACAGAAATAAGTTGTAGCATTTCCAAATTGAAATCTTTAGAAAGATTATCTTTATCAAATAATAAACTTAATAAAATACCAGATTGTATTTTTGATATGCCACCTTTATTATCAATAGATTTGACAAAAATTTACTTTGATAAGGAATTTGTTGAATATTTATGTACAAAATATGAATTTCAGTACAAAGTATTTATTGAATCAGATTACGGAATTAGTGATTATTATTTCAATCAATCAAGAAGAGCGACCAGAATGTTATTGGAAGAACTTAAAAGAAAAAAGAAGTCTGGTAAAAAGTAAATTAAATTATATGAACAATAATTCGGCTGAAATATTAGAATTGAGGAATGTTAGCCTGTGGCAAGAAGATTTTTAATAATTATTTGCAAATAGAAGAGTAAATTAAATTAGCAGCATTTTTTGAAGCTCCACCACTACCCAAAATAGCTCTAACTTTGTCAAAATCTTGTTTCATATTATTAAAGTAAGATTGGTCATTAACAATTTTGGTGATTTCTTTGCTTATATTATACGAGTTAGCATCCTTTTGAATAAATTCCCTTACAGAATCTTTATTGAGCAGTATATTAATGATCGAAAGATAATCAAGATTAATAAGTCTTTTGCCCATCTGATAGGTAAGCTCTGATGTTTTGTAAATCAAACAGAAAGGCATACCAATAAGAGCAGCTTCGAGATTGGATGTACCTGATTTGACAATACCAGCCTTAGAGCGTCGCATCAATTTGCGAGCATCATCATATAATTCCCAGTTCATTGAATCAGGGAGAAAGTTTTTATAAATATCAATATCTACATTTTTAGAAACAGAAAGCCCAATTTTATAATCGGGTAATTCTTTAAGCAATTTTTCGGCAGTTTCTCTGAAAAGTGGCAAATGTTTTTTCACTTCTTGAAGTCTGCTTCCCGGAAGCATAGCAATTAATTTTTCAGATTCAGTATCATTCTTAATAAATGCATTATCATCGAGCAAAGGATGCCCGATAAATTTTGCATTAATACCGAAATTTTTGAAATAGTCTTCCTCAAAAGGAAAAACCACATAAAGCGAATCAACAACTTTGGCAATTTTTTTGGCTCTATCTTTGCCCCAAGCCCAAAGTTGAGGTGCTATATAATAATGAACAGGTTTGGCAATAGAATGGGCATATTCAGCGAGTCTGATATTAAAACCAGGATAATCAACAGGAATAAAAGCAATAACATCATCGTTGGAAATAAGCTTTTTTGAGTCTTCGAGCAATTTTTTAAATAAGCCATAACGCTTAGCCACTTCCCAAAAACCAACAACAGAAATTGAACTTAAAGGAATAATGGATTTCAATCCCTGACTAATCATATTATCGCCACCGATACCAATAAATTGAATGTCAGGAATAAGATTCTTAAGGCTGGACATTAGCCTAGCCGCATGAATATCTCCAGAAACATCGCCGGCGCTTATGAATATTTTAGGCATTATTTAGTAACCCTTCTCCAAAAGCTTGAAGAGAATTTAGGATCGATAAATTTCGAGAATTCAATCCATTCAGGATAAAAAACTTTAAAGTTTTCTGCACTCATTCTGGCATCTTTAGCAGGATAGAGCACACCACCATAGTCTCTTATCAATTTATCACATTCATCAGCAAAAGCCAAAGTTTTGCTGCCCATCCTGAAATCAACAGCCATAGTAACGCCTGGGCGAGGAAATGAGAGCATACCGGGAGATTTAATACTGCCAAATGTTTTTAAGACAGTAAGAAAAGAGGAAAGCCCGGATTCTGTTATTTTTCTAAGTATTGTTTTAATACCTTTAAGCTCATTTCCAAAAGGAATTACAAATTGATATTGAATGAATCCATTTTTGCCATAGGCTTTGTTCCAATCATAAACTGCATCAAGAGGATAGAAAAATGGATTATAATGAGAAATTTGTTTTACTACTTTAGGAATTTGTTTGGAATAGTAAAGCGAATTAAAAGCTTTTACAGACAAACCATTAATAAAAGGAGCATCCAAAGGAAAAGTTATAGCTTTATCTTTGGGTAGAGTCGGAATATCGTGTTTGTTTGGATCTGCTTGGTTGCCTCTGTTAAAAATTCCTCTGCCAAAGTTTGAGCCTTGTGAAGTTGTGTCGATCCAAGACACAGTAAAATCGTAAGTATGCTCAGATTCGGCATTAATTTCAAAAAATTCTTCAATTGATTTAAATTTTATCGACTCAGTAGCAAAGAAAGCAGTAGGACTTTTCAAAAGTCTAAATTCAGCCCAAGTAATAATACCAGTAAGACCTAAACCACCGATAGTTGCAGCAAATAATTCTTTATTTTCGTATGGAGAGCAAATAAAACGAGAGCCATCAGAGCGTACTAATTCGAAACAATTCAAATGATAGCCAAAAGTTCCGCCTTTGTGATGATTTTTGCCATGAACATCATTAGCTATTGCACCACCGACAGTAATAAGTTTAGTACCTGGAGTAGATGCAAGAAACCAACCATGAGGAACCACAAAATTTAGAATTTCGGCAAGAGTAACGCCAGACTCAACTTTGATAACACCATTAATTTTATCGAATGCAATAATTTTATTTAATCCTCTGCAATCAACGAGCAAACCGTTTTCGTTAAGGCAGCTGTCGCCATAGCTTTTACCCAAACCATAGGGAAGAATACTTATCCCAGAATTAGAAAAATCAGGAATTTCATCGCGCCAAAATAATTTGGAAACTTTAGAAGGACTTTGAATAGGATATCTGCCCCAGGATTTATAGTTAGAATAGATCATAATGATGCCCCCAACACAATTATGAAAATAATTGCACCAATAATATAGCTTGCAGGATCTTTGCCGGCAAATACAATAGGATCGTCGTTCATTTCGCCGCGATGTGCTTTGAACCAAATACGAAGAATTCCAAATAGTAAAAGTGGTGCAACAAGATAAAGCAGGTGTGGATTTTTATATAAAAATGTAATTTCTTTACTATTGATATATAGAGCAAATACCAAAACAGAAAGTAGTCCGCTGGTAGTGCCAATTGAGAGTAACAAATCTGCATCGCTAGTTAGATAGCCTCTTCCGGCAGTTTTTGTTCTGTTTTCCTGCTTCATTACTAAAAGTTCTGTATAGCGTTTTACAACAGCCAGGCTGAAGAAAATAAACATAGAAAATGCCATCAGCCAAGGTGAGGAAGGAACACCAGCCACAACAGCTCCGGCAAATAATCTAATAGTATAAAGCATAGATAAAATTATAATATCAAATATATGAATTCTTTTAAGGAAGAAAGAATAAGCCGTAGTAAGAGCAAAATAAGACCAAATCACAGCATTAAACTGCCAATTTAAAAATAAAGCACTCAAACCAAAACCTAAAAACAGAAGCATTGGTGCAAGAGTGAAACCGATAGTGAGTGGCAACTGACCGGAAGCAAAAGGACGCCTGCGTTTTCTTGGATGAGATCTATCAGAATTTAGGTCTAATAAGTCATTTACAACATAAACTGAGGAAGCAATAAACCCAAAGGAAAAGAAAGCAATCAGTAACTGAGTAATAAGTGAGGCATCAGGAACTTTATGTGCCATAAGTAAGGGCAAAAAGATTAGAGTATTTTTAACCCATTGATATACTCTGATTTCTTTTATTAAAAGTTTAACTTTGTTGGATTTATTTTTAAAGACATGCTTAACGTTGCCAAATTTATTTGCTTGGTCTAATATTTTCTTTTTAGGATTGACAAGATAAGCAAAACGAGATTTTTCCCAGACAGGAATATCGGCTTTGCTATCACCCATATAATCGAAACCTTTTTCGCCAAAGAGACTTACAAGTCTATCTCTTTTATGTTCAGCTCTAAGATTGACCCCATTTTCAGAACCAATAATATCATCAAAAATGCCTAAACTTTCGGCAACGTTGATTGCGATATCGGCTTGAGAAGCAGTGGCTAAAATAATTTTTCTACCTTTGCTGTGCTCTTTAGTCAAAAATTCTAAAACGTTATCATTAAAAGGCAAAGACTCGTAAACAGGGACAGCGATTTTGTGAATTTGATTTTTAAAATAGAGTTTACCTTTGAGTATCCAAAACGGGAGAATAAAAATAAACCATGGTTTTAGTTTAATCAGAATAAGAGCAGATTCCATAAGAGTATCTGTGGCAATCAAAGTGCCGTCCA